>CANGSD010000215.1 GCA_947455875.1 Comamonadaceae bacterium | reverse complement strand
CGTCAGGCCGGCGCGCGTGCGCATCACCTGGGCCAGCGCGCGGTCGTAGTCGTCGCCGCCCAGCGCCGAGTCGCCGCCGGTGGCCAGCACCTCGAACACCCCGCGCGCCAGGCGCAGGATCGAAATATCGAAGGTGCCGCCGCCCAGGTCGTAGACGGCGTAGAGGCCTTCGCTGGCGTTGTCCAGGCCATAGGCGATGGCGGCAGCGGTCGGCTCGTTGATCAGGCGTAGCACGTTCAGGCCGGCCAGTTGCGCCGCGTCCTTGGTGGCCTGGCGCTGCGCGTCGTCGAAGTACGCGGGCACGGTGATCACCGCGCCATACAAATCGTCATCAAAGCTGTCTTCGGCGCGGTAACGCAGCGTGGCCAGGATCTCGGCGCTGATTTCCACCGGGCTCTTGGCGCCAGCGCGCGTGTCCAAGGACACCATGCCTGGCTGCTCGATGAAGCGATACGGCAGCTGATCGCGGTTGGCGATGTCGGCCAGGCCGCGCCCCATGAAGCGCTTGACCGAGGCAATCGTGTTTTGCGGATCCTGCGCCTGGGCCGCATGGGCCTCGTGGCCGATCTGGCGCCCACCGCCCTCGAGGTAACGCACCACCGAGGGCAGGATCACCTGGCCCTGGGCATCGGGCAGGCATTCGGCCACGCCATGCCGCACCGCGGCCACCAGCGAGTGGGTCGTTCCCAGGTCAATGCCGACCGCGATACGTCGCTGGTGGGGATCGGGTGCCTGGCCGGGTTCGGAGATCTGAAGGAGCGCCATGAGGGGGTCTATTGTCCCAGTTGCTCGAAACGCGCTTGGACATCATGGTCAAAGCGCTCAATGAACATGAGGGCACGCACCTCGTGGGCAGCGGCCGCCGCGTCCTGCGCCTCGTCCAGCAAGCGCTCGATGTGGGCCAGCACCTGCGCGCGCGCGGCCGACAACTCACGCGCCAGTGCGTCCAGGTCGGCCTCGGTGGCTGCGTCGTCCAGGGCCTCGCGCCATTGCATCTGCTGCATCAGAAAGGCCGTCGGCATCGCGGTGTTGCTCTCGGCGTTGATCGGAGCGCCACGCTGCTCGCACAGATAGGCGGCGCGCTTCAGGGGATCTTTCAGCCGTTGGTAGGCCTCGTTGATTCGCACCGACCATTGCATGGCCACGCGTTGGGCGGCTGCGCCCTGGGCGGCATGACGATCGGGGTGGGCCTCGCGCTGCAGCTGCTTCCAGCGCTCGTCGAGCCGGGCGCGCTCCTGGGCAAACCGCTCGGGCACGCCAAACAGCACGAAGTCGTTGTCATCCAGTCGCATGGTCGGTGGCACAGAATTTCCAGGGCCACCGTGGAACCGGCTTTGCCGGGCCACGGGTGGCGCCCCCTAGAGGGGGAGGCGCCGCCAGGCGCTTCGGGGGTGGGTCAAACTCTGAAGGATTCGCCGCAGCCGCAGCGGTCCCGCTCATTCGGGTTGTTGAATTTGAAGCCTTCGTTCAGGCCTTCGCGCACGAAATCGAGCTGCGTGCCTTCGATATAGGCCAGGCTTTTGGGGTCGACCAGCACCTTGACGCCGCGGTCTTCAAAGACCACGTCTTCGGGCGCGATCTCGTCGACGTATTCGAGCTTGTAGGCCAAGCCCGAGCAGCCCGTGGTCTTCACCCCCAGGCGCACGCCCACGCCCTTTCCTCGCTTGGTGAGGTAACGGGTGACGTGGCGGGCAGCGGATTCAGACAGCGTGACGGACATGAGACGAGTCCCAACGGCGCTCAGTGCGCGTGCTTCTTCTTGTAGTCCTCGACGGCCGCCTTGATGGCGTCCTCGGCCAGGATGGAGCAGTGGATCTTGACCGGCGGCAGCGCCAGTTCTTCGGCGATCTGGCTGTTTTTCAGTTGCGCCGCTTCGTCCAGCGTCTTGCCCTTGACCCATTCGGTCACCAGCGAGCTCGAAGCGATGGCCGAGCCGCAGCCATAGGTCTTGAACCGCGCGTCTTCGATCACGCCGGTGACGGGGTTGACCTTGATCTGCAGCTTCATCACGTCGCCGCAGGCCGGTGCGCCCACCATGCCGGTGCCCACGCTCTCGTCGCCCTTGTCAAAGGAGCCGACGTTGCGCGGGTTCTCGTAGTGTTCAACGACTTTTTCAGAATAGGCCATCAGTAACTCCGGTAATCATTGCGGTGCACCCACCAGCGAATCCTTCCAGTGACAGCGCGGATCTGGCTCCGCCAGTCCGCTGCTGTCGCCCCTTGAGGGGCAGCGCCGAAGGCGCTTCGGGGTGGTCAATCAGTGCGCACTCCATTGGATGGTGCTGAGGTCGACACCATCTTGGTACATCTCCCACAGCGGGCTCAGTTCGCGCAGCTTCTCGACGTTCTTGCGAATGGTGTCGATCGCGTAATCAATTTCTTCTTCGGTCGTAAAGCGGCCGATCGTCATGCGCAGGCTGCTGTGCGCCAGTTCGTCGCTGCGGCCCAGGGCGCGCAGCACGTAGCTAGGCTCGAGCGAGGCCGAGGTGCAGGCCGAACCCGAGGACACGGCCAGACCCTTGATGCCCATGATCAGCGACTCGCCTTCGACGAAGTTGAAGCTCATGTTCAGGTTGTGCGGCACGCGGCGCTCCAGGTGGCCGTTGACGAACACCTGCTCGATGTCTTTCAGGCCATTCATCAGGCGCTGGCTCAGGGCGTGGGCCTTGGCGTTGTCCTGGGCCATCTCAAGACGGGCCAGGCGGAAGGCCTCACCCATGCCAACGCACTGGTGAGTCGGCAGCGAGCCCGAACGCATGCCGCGCTCGTGACCGCCGCCATGCATCTGCGCCTCCAGGCGCACGCGGGGCTTGCGACGCACGTACAAGGCGCCGATGCCCTTGGGGCCATAGGACTTGTGCGAGGCCAGGCTCATGAGGTCCACCGGCAGCGTGGCCAGGTCGATGGCGACCTTGCCCGTGGCCTGCGCGGCGTCCACGTGAAAAATGATCCCCTTTTCGCGGCAGATCGCGCCGATCGTGGGGATGTCCTGGATCACGCCGATTTCGTTGTTCACGAACATGACGCTGGCCAGGATGGTGTCGGGCCGAAGGGCGGCCTTGAAGGCTTCGATGTCCAGCAAGCCGTCTTCCTGCACGTCGAGGTAGGTCACCTCGAAGCCATGCCGCTCGAGCTCGCGCATGGTGTCCAGAACCGCCTTGTGCTCGGTCTTGACCGTGATCAGGTGCTTGCCACGCGTCTTGTAAAACTGCGCGGCGCCCTTGATGGCGAGGTTGTTGGACTCGGTGGCACCGGAGGTCCAGACGATCTCACGCGGGTCGGCGCCAATCAGATCGGCGACGTCTTTGCGCGCCTTCTCGACCGCCTCTTCCGCTTCCCAGCCCCAGGCGTGGCTGCGCGATGCCGGGTTACCGAAGTGCTCGCGCAACCAGGGAATCATCGCGTCTACCACGCGCGGGTCGACCGGCGTGGTCGCGCCGTAGTCCATGTAAATCGGGAAATGCGGGGTCATGTCGATCCAGAACGCAAGTTGGGGAGACGCGAGACGGATCAGCCCTTGGCGGCGAGCGCCGCACCCAGTGCGAACACCGAGTTGGGGGCGTTGACACGAATCGGCTTGACCACCGGCGCGCTGGAAATTGCACGCTTGATGGCCGGCTTGTCTTCGATCTGCACGCCTTTGGCGAGTTGTTCGTCAACCAGCTTTTGCAGGGTGACCGAATCCAGGAATTCGACCATGCGCTGATTCAGGGACGACCACAGCTCGTGGGTCATGCAACGACCGCCCTCGCCCGTGCAGTTTTCCTTGCCGCCGCACTG
>CANGSD010000214.1 GCA_947455875.1 Comamonadaceae bacterium | reverse complement strand
GGCCCTGCTTCATGCCAAAGCCCCAGCGCATCGCGAAGTCGACGTCGCGCGCGGTGTCGGCGATGGCGGCCAGGTGCACGGCGGCATAGTGAAAGCTGTTGCGAAGAATGGCCCACAGGAACTGGCCCTGCGCACCCTGCGACTGCCGCAGCAGCTTCAGGCGTTCGGCGGCCGGCTTTTTGAGCATGCGGCCATAGACTTCGTCGGCCTTCTCGCCACCGGGCACATAGTCCTGGCTGGCCTCATCGAAGCGCAAGACATCGCGCCCCACCTTCTTATAGAAACCCGCCTTGGCCTTTTGCCCCAGAGCGCCCTTTTGCAGCAGCGACTGCAACACCTTCGGCGTCGCATAGCTCGGATAAAACGGGTCGGTGGCCTCGCTGAAGTTGTCCTGCAAGGTCTTGATCACATGGGCCAGTGTGTCCAGGCCCACCACATCGGCGGTACGGAAGGTGCCGCTGGAGGCGCGCCCCAGCTTCTTGCCCGTGAGATCGTCGACCACGTCATAAGTCAGGCCGTAGGTCTGGGCCTCCTTCATGGTGCCCAGCATCCCGGCGATGCCCACGCGGTTGGCGATGAAGTTGGGCGAGTCCTTGGCCCGCACCACGCCCTTGCCCAGCGCGGAGGTGACGAAGGTCTCAAGCTGGTCGAGGATGGCGGGCTGGGTGGCCGGCGTGGCAATCAATTCCACCAGGGTCATGTACCGCGGCGGGTTGAAAAAGTGAATGCCGCAAAAGCGCGGGCGGATCGCCTCGGGCAGCGCCTCAGACAACTTCGTGATCGACAGACCCGAGGTGTTGGACGCCACGATGGCGTGCGGCGCCACATGCGGCGCGATCGTGCGATACAGGTCCAGCTTCCAGTCCATGCGCTCGGCGATGGCCTCGATCACCAGGTCGCACTCCTGCAGCAGCGCCAGGTGGTCTTGGTAGTTCGCGGACTGGATCAGGGCCGCTTCATCGGCCAACCCCAGCGGGGCGGGCTTGAGTTTTTTCAGACCCTCGATAGCCTGGGTGACGATGCCATTGCGGGCGGCCTCGGTCGACGCCACCTCACCATCGGTGCCCTGGGCCGGCAGGTCGAACAGCACCACCGGCACCCGCACATTCACCAGGTGCGCAGCGATCTGCGCGCCCATCACGCCGGCGCCGAGCACGGCGACTTTTTTCACTGCGCTCATGCCAGGGCCGCCTCGGTGTCCATCAGCACGCGAGCGCCGCCGCGCGCGGTGCGCATGAGGGTGGCGGTTTCGGGGAATAGCTTGGCGAAGTAAAAGCGCGCCGTCTGCAGCTTGCCCTGATAGAACGGGTCGGTGTTGCCCGCCGCGATCTGGCGCAGGGCGACTTGCGCCATACGGGCCCAGAAGTAGCCAAACACCAGATGGCCCGCCACACGCAGGTAATCCGCGGCTGCAGCCCCCACTTCATCGGCGTTCTGAAAGCCCTTGAAGCCCAGCTCGGTGGTGAACTTCGTCATCTGGTCACCCAGATAGGCCAGCGGATTGATGAATTCGGCCATCTTCTCGTTGACGCCTTCTTCTTCCACCAGCTGCGCCACCATCTTGCCGAACTTCTTGAGCGTGGCGCCGTTGTTCCCCAGCACCTTGCGCCCCAGCAGGTCCAGCGACTGGATGGTGTTGGTACCCTCGTAGATCATGTTGATGCGGTTGTCCCGCACGAACTGCTCCATCCCCCATTCCTTGATGAAGCCGTGGCCGCCGAACACCTGCAGGCAGGCGTTGGTGGCGATGTGGCCGTTGTCGGTGATGAAGGCCTTCACGATGGGCGTGAGCAGGGCCACGAGTTCGGCGCTGTCCTTGCGCACTTTTTCGTCGGGGTGATTGAGCTCGCGATCGATCAAGAGCGCGCAAAACAGATTGAGCGCGCGCCCGCCCTCGGCATAGGCCTTGGCGGTCAAAAGCATCTTGCGCACATCGGGGTGCACCAGGATGGAATCGGCCGGCTTGTCCTTTTGCTTGGGGCCGGTCAGGCTGCGCGATTGAATGCGGTCCTTGGCATACGCCAATGCGTTCTGAAAGGCGACCTCGGTCAGGCCCAGCGACTGCATGCCCACGCCGATGCGCGCGGCGTTCATCATCACGAACATGGCTTGCAGGCCCTTATTGGGCTGGCCCACCAGCGTGCCGACCGCACCATCGAGCACCATCTGGGCGGTGGCATTGCCATGAATCCCCATCTTGTGCTCCAGGCCGCCGCAGTAGATGCCGTTGCGCGCTCCCAGCGATCCGTCGGCCTTCACTTGGTATTTGGGCACGATGAACAGGCTGATGCCCTTGCTGCCCACAGGCGCGTCGGGCAGGCGGGCCAGCACCAGGTGCACGATGTTGGGCACGAAGTCGTGTTCGCCCGCCGAGATGAAGATCTTCTGACCGGTGAGGCGGTACGTGCCATCGGCCTGCGGTTCGGCCTTGGTGCGCAAAAGGCCCAGATCGGTGCCGCAATGTGGTTCGGTCAGGCACATGGTGCCGGTCCACTCGCCCGAAGTGAGCTTGGGCAAGTACATCGCTTTTTGTGCGTCGGTGCCGTGGGCGTGCAGGCACTCGTAGGCGCCGTGCGTCAGACCGGGGTACATAGTCCAAGCCTGGTTGGCGCTATTGAGCATCTCGTAAAAGCCCTGGTTCACGACGATGGGCAGGCCCTGACCGCCATAGGCCGGATCGGCCGACAACGCGGGCCAGCCGCCTTCCACGTACTTGGCGAATGCCGCCTTGAAGCCGGTGGGCGTGGTGACCTCGTGGGTCTCGCGATTGAGGCTGCAGCCCTCGGTGTCGCCGCTGATGTTCAGGGGAAAGCTCACCTCACTGGCGAACTTGCCGCCTTCCTCGAGGATCGCGTTGATGGTGTCGGCATCGACATCCTGGTGACGCGGCATGGCGCGGTATTCGTCAGCGACGTTCAGCACTTCATGCATCACGAACTGCATGTCACGCAGAGGCGGGGTGTAGGTGGGCATGGCAGCAAAGGCTCCTGAGGTTGAATGGCGTGAAAAACAAACGGTCTAGGATGCCGCGCCTTGGGCGGGCGCGGCAAGGAAATTGGCGAGGATGCGTTCGAACGCCGCTTCGGCGCGCGCGATGGCACCCGGGGTGCGCAACAGACGCGACTCGTAATGCAAGGCCAGGATGAGGCCGTGGATCTCGAACAGCACCTGGTCTTCGTCCACATCGGCGCGTAGGTGGCCTTCCTGGCGGGATTGCGTGATGGCGCGCTTCATGCCGGCATGCCACAGCTGCACCGACTGCACCAGGGCGTCGCGCACCGGGCCAGGCCGGTCGTCGAACTCGACGGCGCCGCTGATGTAGATGCAACCCGAATCGAGCTCGATCGCAGTGCGCTTCATCCAGTTGGCAAACAGCGCGCGCAGACGCGGCAAGCCGCGCGACGCCTGCATGGCCGGATAGAACACCTCGTCCTCGAAGCGGCGGTGGTATTCGCGGATCACGGAGATCTGCAACTCCTCGCGCGAGCCGAAGTGGGCAAAGACGCCCGATTTGCTCATTCGAGCCACGTCGGCCAGCACGCCGATGGACAGACCCTCCAAGCCGATCTGCTGCGCCAGTGCCAAGGCCGCATCGACGATGGCGGCCTTGGTCTGCTGGCCCTTGGGCAGGGCGCGCGCAGTTTGGGCGGTGGATGGGGGAGCAGACATGAAGCCGAGAGTCAAAAAAGAACGCCCGTACTATTTTGATCGAAAAAAAGACCCGCCGGTCAAGGGCGGGCTTTTTGTGGGGTTTTAGCGGCTTTTGGCGGCCAATCAGCGCTTGAACG
>CANGSD010000213.1 GCA_947455875.1 Comamonadaceae bacterium | reverse complement strand
TCATCGGGGTGAAACGGCACCCCCACCACCAGGGCATCGGGCTGCCATTCGCGCACACGGGCCTGGGCCTCGTGCAGGCGCGCCTCGTTGGAGTCCGCGCGGATGGTGCGTTGCGGTGTGGCACTGGCCAGCAGCCGGTTGCCGGAGGCGACGCCGGTGCGCTTGCGCCCGACATCAAAAGCGAGAAAGGTCTGAAAGTGGGTCGGTACGCTGGGAGACGGCCCGACGGCGCTCATGCGTGCCCCGCGTCGGAAGACAGCATCCAGACCTGCAGCCCCAGCAACGCCAGGGCCTTGTCGTAACGCTGTTCGGCCGGTGTGTCGAAGATGATCGCCGCGTCGGCGCTCACCGTGAGCCAGCTGTTTTCGCCGATCTCGGATTCGAGCTGGCCTTCGCCCCACTGTGCGTAGCCCAGAGAGACCAGCACCTTGCGCGGGCCGGCGCCGGTGGACAGGGCCTCTAGGACGTCTTTGGAGGTGGTCATCTCTAGGCCGCCGGGGATGGTCATGGTGGAGGCGTAAACCGTCTCCTCGGGCTTGTCTTCGCCGGCGAACACCGCCTCGTGCAGCACGAAACCGCGCTCGGTGGCCACCGGTCCGCCCTGGTAGACGGGTGCGCCAACCAGATCGGCGCGGGCCAGGGGCAGATCGACCTTGTCGAACAGGTTTTTCAGGCTGATGTCGCTGGGCTTGTTGATCATGATGCCCAGGGCGCCGCGGGCGCTGTGCTCGCACAGGTAGACGACACTGCGCTGGAAGGTCTCGTCCTCCAAGCCCGGCATGGCGATCAGGAAATGATGCGTCAGATTGATGGGGTCGGCATCCACGGGCATGATGGCGATTTTACGCACCCTGACCGCCATGACTGCGGACCCCCACGACAAGACCTACCCCACCGGCCTGATCTGGTTTCGCCGCGACCTGCGCGCCCACGACCACGCCGCCCTGCACCGCGCCCTGCGGGCCTGCCGCCAGGTGCATGCGGTGTTCGTCTTCGACCGGGCCATCCTGGACGCCCTGCCCCGGCGTGACCGGCGGGTGGAGTTCATCCGCGAGTCGCTGGTGCAGCTCGATGAGGCCTTGCGCGCCTTGGCCGGCCACGCCGGCGCCGGCCTGATCGTGCGCCATGCCTGGGCGCAGGAGGAAATCCCGCGCCTGGCCCGCGAGCTGGGCGTACAGGCGGTGTTTGCCAACCACGATTACGAGCCCCAGGCCATCGCCCGCGACGCCGCGGTGCGCGGCGCCCTGGCCGAGGCCGGCATCGCCCTGCACACCAGCAAAGACCAGGTGATCTTCGAGCGCACCGAGGTCGTGACCCAGGCCGGCCGGCCCTACGCCGTCTTCACCCCCTTCAAAAACGCCTGGCTGGCCAAGGTCGATGCCGACGATCTGAAGCCGCACGAGGTGCAGGCCCATGCCAGCGCGCTGGCCGAACGCCCCGCCGCCCTGCGCCTGCCGGTGCCCACGCTGGCGGATATGGGCTTTGAGACCACCAACCTGCGCGAGCTGGCCCTGCCCCTGGGCGCCAGCGGCGGCCAGCAGCTCTTTGAGGACTTTCGTCACCGCATCGACGCCTACCGCGACGCCCGCGACTTTCCGGCGGTGCGCGGCCCGAGTTATCTGAGCGTGCACCTGCGTTTTGGCACGGTGTCGATCCGCGAGCTCGCGCGCACGGCCCACGGCCTGATGCAGGCAGGCAGCGCCGGCGCCACGACGTGGCTCAATGAATTGATCTGGCGCGACTTCTATTTCCAGGTGCTGGCCAACTTCCCGCATGTGGTGGACGCGCAGGGCAAAAGCCACAGCTTTCGCCCGGAATACGACGGCATCGCCTGGGAGCAGGGCAAGCAGGCCAAGGCGCTGTTTGCCGCCTGGTGCGAGGGCCGCACTGGCTATCCGCTGGTCGACGCTGCGATGCTGCAGCTCAATCAAAGCGGCTACATGCACAACCGACTGCGCATGGTCACCGCGAGCTTTCTGACCAAGGACCTGGGCATCGACTGGCGCTGGGGCGAACAGTACTTCGCCCAGCACCTGAACGACTTCGACCTGTCCGCCAACAACGGCGGCTGGCAGTGGGCCAGTTCATCGGGCTGCGACGCGCAGCCCTATTTCCGCATCTTCAATCCGGTGAGCCAGAGCCGCAAGTTTGATCCCGAGGGCAAGTTCATCACGCGCTATCTGCCCCAACTCGCGCGGCTGCCCGCGCCGGTGCTGCACGAGCCCTGGGCGGCCTCCCCCATGGAGCTGGCCGAATCGGGCCTGACACTGGGCAAGGACTATCCGCTGCCGGTGGTGCGCCACGACGAGGCCCGCGCCCGCACCCTGCAACGCTACGCGGTGGTCAAGAAGTCGGCGGCCTGAGCGCCTCGGCTTCGACGCAGCGGCGCACCAGGGCGAGCAACTCCTCTTCGGGATACGGCTTGCCCAGGTAGTGATGGACACCCAGCGCGCTGGCGTGCTCGCGGTGCTTGTGCGCGATGCGCGAGGTGATCATCACGACGGGCAGTTGACTCCAACGCGCATCGCCTCGCAGATTGCGCACGAGGTCGAAACCGTCCATGCGCGGCATCTCGATGTCCGACAGCACCAGCGCCGGCGTCTCCAGCGCCAGTTGCTCCAGGGCCTGCAGGCCGTCGCCGGCCAGTGCCACCCGATAACCTTCCCGCTGCAGCAGGCGCTGCGTCACGCGGCGGACGGTGCTGGAGTCGTCGACTACGAGGACCAGCGGCGCGAGCGACGGCGTCTGCGACTGCGACTGCGACGGCGGCACCTGCGCTGGCGACACGGACGCGGCGATGGCCGCCGCATCTGACGTCTCGGCCTGGGTACGCACACGATCACCATGGACGGCAGCCAGCGCCACCGGGTTGTAGATCAAGACCACTTCACCCGAGGGCATCACGGTCACGCCCGCCAAGCCGGGCAAGCGGGCCAGTTGCGGCCCCAGGTGCTTGACCACCACCTCCTGGTGGCCCAAGACATCGTCGATCTGCAAGGCCAGGCGCTGGGCGGCGCTGCGCACGATCACCACCGGGACGGCACGCCCCCGTGGCCACGCGTCCTGAGTCGCTGATTGCAGCAAAGCCCCCGCGCGATAAAAAGGCAGCACCTGCCCGTCGTGGCTCAAGTGACCGCTGTCCAGGGCCTGCTGCCAGGCGGGCAGGCCCACACTCAGAACGGCCTCAACCAGTGCCACCGGCACACCGAACGTGCGTTCGCCGCTACGCAGCATGACGACCTGGGTGACGGCGGTGGTCAGGGGCAGCACCACGTCAAAGCAAACGCCCTGCCCTGTGCGGGTCCGGGTCTCGATGCGCCCACCCACAGCCAGCACCTCGGCGCTGACCACGTCCATGCCGATGCCGCGCCCCGCCAGCTCGGAGACCGTGCTGGCCGTGGAAAAACCAGGCGTGAAGATCAGACGCGCTGCCTCGGCCTCGGCGATGGCCTCGCCCGGGGGCAGCAGACCCAGGGTCTGGGCCTTGTCTCGTATGCGGGCCAGATGCAGACCACTGCCATCGTCCTCGAAGCGGATCGACACGTCGTTGCCTTCTTGCGTAAGGGTCACGGCGATCCGACCGGTCGCAGACTTGCCAGCGGCGATGCGCGCCTCAGGCATCTCGATGCCGTGGGCCACGGCGTTACGAAGCAAGTGCTCGAAGGCGGGCGTCATGCGCTCGAGGATGCCGCGGTCCATCTCGATGCCACCACCTTGGATGTCCAAGGTCACCTGCTTCCCCGACTCCTGGGCCGCCAGGCGCACGACGCGGTGAAGACGATCAGCCAGCGACTCGAATTCGAGCATG
>CANGSD010000212.1 GCA_947455875.1 Comamonadaceae bacterium | reverse complement strand
CCCTACCTCAAGTTGGTCGGCGCCGTGCTTCTGGTCTGGATCGGCGTGAAACTGCTGGCCCCCCATGAGGACGAGGCCCACGGCAACATCAGCGCCTCGGACAAGCTCTGGGGCGCCGTCAAGACCGTGATCGTGGCCGACCTGGTCATGAGCGTGGACAACGTGCTGGCCATTGCCGGCGCCGCCGAAAGCGCAGGCGCCCACCAGCTGCCCCTGGTGATCTTCGGCCTGCTGGTGAGCATTCCCATCATCGTGGCCGGCAGCCAGATCGTGCTCAAGCTGATGGACCGCTTCCCCTGGATCATCACCGCGGGCGCCATGCTGCTGGGCTGGATTGCCGGTCAGATGGCCTACACCGACCCGGCTGCCAAGCCCTACCTGCCCGATGCGAAGGTCTGGGAGTACGCGGCGGCGGCCTCGGGTGCTCTGCTGGTGCTGCTGATTGGCAAAACCGTCTACCGCGCCCGTCCCGCCCCGGGCGCCGACGACGCCGCTGCCTGAGCGCC
This sequence comes from Comamonadaceae bacterium, assembly GCA_947455875.1. The sequence goes on along the minus strand of CANGSD010000212.1, from coordinate 3,306 downwards.
GTCTGCGACCTCGCCCCGCCATGCGCGGGGCCCGATGGGCCCATCACGGGCCCATTTGCATCTCTCCCGGACGTAGTCCTTGTCCTGGCCGGCAGGCTCTGTTAACTTAAGACTGCATGCCTGCCTCCCCCGGATGACGCGGGCGCTTGCCCGAGCCGTCCCGACATGCCCTACGACTTCAGCTTCCGGGTCGATCCCGGTCGCATCCGACACAACAACGAAGACGCCGTCCTGGTCGACCCCCCCCGCGGGCTGGCCGTGCTGGCCGACGGCATGGGCGGCTACAACGCCGGCGAAGTCGCCAGCGGCATGGCCACCACCTTGCTCGCGCGCGAGCTGGCCCTGCGCCTAGACGGGGCCCCCTCGCCGCTGCGGACGCAGGACACGATGCAGGCCCTAGAGGGCGCCGCGCACGCCGTCAACCGCGCCATCTTCGACGCCGCCCAGGCCCACCCGTCGTGCAGCGGCATGGGCACCACGTTATTGGTGGCGGTCTTTCAGCCGCAGCGCCTCGTGCTGGGTCATGTCGGCGATTCGCGGGCTTACCGCTGGCGCCGCGGCGAACTCACGCAAATCACCCGCGACCATTCCCTGCTGCAGGAGCAACTGCACGCGGGCCTGATCACGCCCCAGCAGGCGGCGGTGTCCCTCCATCGCAACCTGGTCACGCGTGCCGTGGGCGTGCAGGACTCGGTGCGCATCGAGGTCCATGCGCACGGGGTCGAGCCCGGTGATTGCTACCTGCTGTGTTCTGACGGCTTGTCGGACATGGTCGATGACGCGTCCCTGGTGGCCATCCTCCGGCGCCGTCTCACGCTCGAGGACAAGGTACAGGCCCTGGTCGACGGCGCCAACGCCCGCGGCGGTCGCGACAACATCGCGGTGGTGCTGGTGCAGGCCCTGCGCCCACGCGCCTGGTGGCGTCGCCTGCGCCCGCGCTGGGCCGGTGGTACATGACAGACGCCCGAGTCGCGCGGCGCAGCCGCATCGCACGTCACCTGCCACGCATCCTGCTGGCTCTGCTGCCCGTGCTCGCGGTCATCTCGCATGTGAGTGGCGGACCGGGCTGGCGCGGCATCGACCGGATCGACGCTGTGTTGCAAGACGCGCGGATGCGCCTGACCCTGCCGCGCACCTTGGATCCGCGCATCGTCATCGTCGACATCGACGAGGCCAGCCTGACCGAGCTCGGGCCCTGGCCCTGGCCGCGGGATCGGCTGGCGCGCCTGCTCGACGAATTGTTCGACCGCCAGCAGGTGGCACAGGTCGGCTGGGGTCTGGCCTTCGACGCGCCCGATGACAGCACGGGCCTGGCCCGCCTGCGTCAGTTGGCCGAGCAGGAGCTGCGTGACGTGCCGGCCTACACGCAGCGCGTGCGCGCGATGCAGGCCAGCCTCGATCACGACGGCGCCTTTTCGAGGGCCCTGCAGCAGCGGCCGGTAGTGCTGGGCTATCACTTCACGGCAGCCGCGCGTCACCAGGGCCAGCTGCCCGCGCCGGCGATGCCTGCCGAGTCTCTGCAGGGGCGGGCTCTCGGCCTGGTGGAATGGCCGGGCTACCGAGCCAACCTGCCCCGCCTCGCGGCTGCGGCGCCCGTGGCGGGCTTTCTGAACGCGCAGACGGATGCCGATGGTCGTGTGCGGTCTGTGCCGCTGCTGGCCTTGCACGATGGACAGCCCTACGAGGCCTTTGCCCTGGCTCTGTATCGCATGGCCCTGGACAGCCCACCGGTTGAGCCGGGCTGGGCGCCCGCGCAGTTTCCCGCGCGTTATCACGGGCTGTCCCACCTGCGCTTGGGCGACGGGCCCGATGCAGTGACCGTGCCGGTGAGCAACGGCGTGACGGCCCGTGTGCCCTATCTCGGACCGGGTGGGCCGGGCGGTGGGTCGTTCCGCTATGTGTCGGCGGCCGATCTTTTGGCGGGTCGCGTGCCTGCAGGCGAGTTGCAAGGCAAGCGCATCCTGGTGGGCTCTACCGCGGCGGATGTGGGCGCGCGTCATGCAACGCCGCTGGGCGCGGATCATCCCGCCATCGAGATACACGCCAGCCTGCTGTCGGGTCTGCTCGATGGCCGGCTGCCGGTACGGCCCGACTACGCCGCCGGCTACGGTCTGCTCGTGTTGCTGGGGCTGGGCCTGCTGCTGGCGCTGGCCTTGCCGGTGCTGCCCGTGTGGCAGGCGATCGTGCTGGGCCTCGCGGTGATCGCCGCCATCGTGGGCCTGAACCTGTGGCTGGCGGTGCGCGCGGGTTTGACCCTGCCCCTGGCGCCCGCCTTGCTGATGGCGGGGTCCAGCTTTGCGCTCAGCATGGGTTACGGTGGGGTGGCACGTTGGCGTGCGCAACGAAACCTGGCCCGCTTGTTCGGCGCCTATGTACCGCCCGAGCTGGCGCAGCAGATGCGGGACGACCCCGAGCACGACGCCCTGCAGGCCACCTGCCGACACATGACCGTGATGTTCTGCGACATCCGCGGCTTCACACACTTGTCGGAAAACCTGGAGCCCGCGGCGCTTCAGGCCCTGCTGCATCGGGTGCTGGGTCGGCTCACCGAGGTGATTCGCGCGCAGGGCGGCACCATCGACAAATACATCGGCGATTGCGTGATGGCGTTCTGGGGCGCGCCCACGGCGGTGGCCGACCCCGCACGGCGCGCGGTGGCCGCTGCCCTGGCGCTGTCGCAGGCCGTGCGTGCGCTCAATGACGAGCACCGTGCGCAGGGTCTGCCCGAGATCGAAGTGGGCATCGGCCTGAACAGCGGCGCGATGTGCGTGGGCGACATGGGCTCGCCTCAGCGACGCGCCTACACCGTCGTCGGCGACGCGGTGAACCTGGCGGCGCGGCTGGAAGGTCTGTCCGCGATGTACGGCGTCACCATCGTCGCGGGCGAGGCAACCCGTCGGGAGGCTGACGACTTTGAGTGGCTAGAACTGGACAAAGTACGCGTGCGCGGCCGTGCGGGCGCGGTGACGGTGCATGCGCCCAGGGCCCCGATCGACGCCGACGATCGCCTCGCCCACGAGGACCTGCGCACCTGGGCGGCCCTGCTCAAGGCCTACCGCGCACAGGACGCGCGCTCCAGTGAGCGGCTGCTGGGCAGCCTTCGTTCGGATGCGGTCCCGCAGGCCTTGCGCGACCTCTATGCGCAGCGGGTGCGGGCGATGCGCGAGCGGCCGGTCGACCCCGTCTGGGATGGGGTCGCGCGCGTGGATCCGGCGTGAGGATTTGTGCGGAAGATGCCGCTCGAATCGATGTCGGACAAAAGAACGATTTGGTATTCTTGCGGGGTTGGCGGAGCAGTTGTGGATG
>CANGSD010000211.1 GCA_947455875.1 Comamonadaceae bacterium | reverse complement strand
GATCAGCGTGGTGTCGATCTGCTCGGCCGGCGTGGCCACCAGCAGATCGAGCTCGCGGTCGAGCTCTTCGAGCAGGTCGTCGATGTGCCGGGCCTGACTCACCACCAGGCGCACCCGGTCGCGGGTGTAGACCGCCTTGGCAAACGGGCACAGGTTGAGGCCAATGACCGCCTTTTCCAGCCAGGCCCGGGTCTGGCCCAGCACCTCCTCGTCGCCGGGTCGCTGCATCACTTGAGCGCTTTAAAACGCACCCGCTTGGGCTTGGCGCCCTCCTCGCCCAGGCGCTTCTTCTTGTCGGCCTCGTACTCCTGGTAGTTGCCGTCAAAGAACACCCACTGGCTGTCGCCCTCGGCGGCCAGGATGTGGGTGGCGATGCGGTCCAGGAACCAGCGGTCGTGGCTGATCACGAGCACGCTGCCCGCGTATTCAAGCAAGGCGTCTTCGAGCGCGCGCAGGGTTTCGACGTCCAGGTCGTTGGACGGCTCGTCCAGCAGCAGCACGTTGCCGCCGGCGATCAGGGTCTTGGCCAGGTGCAGGCGACCGCGCTCACCGCCTGAGAGCATGCCGACCTTCTTTTGCTGGTCGCCGCCGTTGAAGTTAAAGCGCCCGCAGTAGGCGCGGCTGGCCATCTGGAACTTGCCGACGTTGATGATGTCCAGGCCGCCCGAGACGTCTTCCCACACGGTCTTTTCGTTGGACAGCACATCGCGGTTCTGGTCGACGAAGGCCATCTTGACGGTGGAGCCGATCACGACCTCGCCAGAATCGGGCTGCTCCTTGCCAGCGATCAGCTTGAACAGCGTGGACTTGCCCGCGCCGTTGGGGCCGATGATGCCCACGATGGCGCCGGCCGGAACCGTGAAGCTCAGGTTGTCGATCAGGACACGATCGCCAAAGGACTTGGAGACGTTCTTGAACTCGATGACCTGCGTGCCCAGACGCTCGGCCACCGGGATGAAGATCTCCTGGGTTTCGTTGCGCTTTTGGTATTCGAAATCCGACAGTTCTTCGAAGCGGGCCAGACGGGCCTTGCTCTTGGCCTGACGGCCTTTGGGGTTCTGGCGCGCCCACTCCAGTTCCTTTTTCATGGCCTTGGTGCGGGCGTCTTCGGTGCGCTGTTCCTGCTCGAGGCGGGCTTCTTTTTGCTCCAGCCAGGTGCTGTAGTTGCCCTTGTAGGGAATGCCGTGACCGCGGTCCAACTCGAGGATCCACTCGGCGGCGTTGTCCAGGAAGTAACGGTCGTGGGTGATGGCCACCACGGTGCCGGGATAGCGTTGCAGGAACACCTCGAGCCAGTCGACTGATTCGGCGTCCAGGTGGTTGGTCGGTTCGTCCAGCAGCAGCATGTCGGGCTTGGACAGCAGCAGCTTGCACAGGGCGACGCGGCGCTTCTCGCCGCCCGAGAGCAGGCCGATCTTGGCGTCCCAGGGCGGCAGGCGCAGGGCGTCGGCGGCGATCTCGAGCTGGTGCTCGGAGTCGGTGCCGGAGGTGGCGATGATGGCCTCGAGCTTGGCCTGTTCGGCGGCCAGGGCGTCGAAGTCGGCGTTTTCTTCGGCGTAGGCCGCGTACACCTCTTCGAGGCGGGCCTTGGCGCCGTTGACTTCACCCAACGCCTCTTCGACTTCCTGGCGCACGGAGTTGTCGGGGTTGACCTTGGGCTCCTGGGGCAGGTAGCCGATGTTCAGGCCCGGCATGGGCATGGCCTCGCCTTCGATCTCCTTGTCGATGCCGGCCATGATTTTCAGGAGCGTGGACTTGCCCGAGCCGTTCAGACCGAGCACGCCGATCTTGGCGCCGGGGAAGAAGGACAGCGAGATGTCCTTGAGGATCTGGCGCTTCGGCGGAACGATCTTGCCGACGCGGTTCATGGTGAAGACGTATTGAGCCATGGGGTCTGTGTGCCTGTCTGGGGTACCTGGAAAATGGGGCCGGGCCCGCTGTGGGGGCCATTTCGGCGTAACCCATGATTATCGGTGGATGCGGCCCTGCCGGGGACCTGACCGGGCCAAACCGTGCGACAATCACCCGTTCGCGCTTTCAGTTGGCGCGACACCAGCACTCCTGCTGGGGACCAGCGGCCTCCCGGATCTCCGGGCCGAAGCCGCCACCTCCCACCCCCGAACTGATCGACCTTTGACTGGCACGGTGCCCTGCACCGTACGGGCCGATCCCAAGCGCCATGGACTTGGCGCGGACTTTTCATGACATTCGACGAACTCAATCTGGCACCGGCCATCCTTCAGGCCGTGCGCGAACAGGGCTACGACACCCCCACCCCCATCCAGGCCCAGGCCATTCCCGCCGTGCTCGCGGGGCACGATCTGCTCGCCGGGGCACAGACCGGCACCGGCAAGACCGCCGCCTTCACCCTGCCCCTGCTGCACAAGCTGACCAAGGGTCAGAGCAAGATCAACAAATTCGGCAAAGACGGCATCGCCGCCCTGGTGCTCACGCCCACGCGCGAGCTGGCCGCCCAGGTGGAGGAGTCCATCCGCACCTATGGCAAGCACCTGCCACTGACCTCCACCGTCATCTTCGGCGGCGTGGGCATGAACCCCCAGATTGACCGCATCAAGCGCGGCGTCGACATCCTGGTGGCCACCCCCGGCCGCCTGCTGGATCTCGCGCAGCAGGGTCACCTGGACCTGTCCACGGTGGAAATCCTGGTGCTCGATGAAGCCGACCGCATGCTGGACATGGGCTTCATCCACGATGTGAAGAAGGTGCTGGCCCTGGTGCCCAAGGACAAGCAGAGTCTGCTGTTCTCGGCCACTTTCAGCGACGAGATCCGCGATCTGGCTAATGGCCTGTTGAAAAACCCGCAAAGCATCCAGGTCACGCCGCGCAACACCACGGTGCAACGTATCACCCAGGTGTCGCATCTGGTGGGCCGGGGCAAGAAAAAGGCGCTGCTGGCGCACATCATCCAGAAGAACGACTGGAGCCAGGTGCTGGTGTTCACGCGCACCAAGTTTGGCGCGAACAACGTGGCCGAATTCCTCGAGAAGAACGGCATCACCGCGATGGCCCTGCATGGCAACAAGAGCCAGGGTGCACGCACGCAGGCGCTGGCGGGCTTCAAGAGCGGCGATATCCGCGCGCTGGCGGCTACCGACATCGCCGCGCGCGGCATCGACATCGATGAACTGCCGCACGTGGTCAATTACGAGATCCCCAACGTGCCCGAAGACTATGTGCACCGTATCGGTCGCACGGGCCGCGCCGGCAACAGCGGCGAGGCGGTGAGCCTGGTCTGTCTGGACGAAGAGGGTTTCCTGATGGAGATCGAGCGCTTTACCAAGCAGCAGATCCCGCGTGAGCCGGTGGAGGGCTTTGGCCCCGAGCCCGACGAACGCGCCGAGCCGATCGCCATGGGTCGTCAGACCATCTGGGGCGGCGCAGGCAAGCCCCCGAGCCGTGAGGTGATGGCCGCTGCGGCCAAGGCAGCACGCTCGGAAATGATGCAACGCATTCGTGACAACAAGGCGGCGGGTGGCGGCAACGGCGGTGGCCGTGGCGGTCAGAAGCAATCGTCCGGACCCAAGCAGGGTGGCGGCGGTCGCGGCGGCAATGGAAACGGTCATGGCGCGCGTCAGACGCAAGGCCAGGGCCAGGGTCAGGGCCAAGGTCAGGGTCGTCAAGGCGGCGGACGACCGCCTCAGCACCAACGCTTCGAGGACGGTGAGGCCCAGCCTCGCATGGGCGCACATCAAAGTGGCAGCCCCTTTGTGCTGCGCGATGCGGCCCCTGTACGTAAGGGCGATGGTCAGCCGGATCCGCTGCGCACCAGCGTCGACAGCATGGGCGGCCGGGGTCGTCGCGGG
>CANGSD010000210.1 GCA_947455875.1 Comamonadaceae bacterium | reverse complement strand
CTGCTCCTTCCAGTAGTCGCTGCTGCCAAACCACGGAAAGGCCCGCGGAAACGCTGGGTCGTCCCAGCGCCGGGCCAGCCAGGCGCTGTAGTGGATCAGGCGCAGGGTGCGCAAAGGCTCGATCAGCGCGAGCTCGCGTCGATCGAATTCGCGAAACTGTTCGTAGCCGTCGACCAGTGCGCCCAGTTGGCGTTGGCGCTGCGCGCGATCGCCCGAGAGCAGCATCCACAGGTCTTGGACCGCTGGCCCCATGCGGGCATCGTCCAGGTCGACGAAGTGGGGGCCGTCGTCGGGTGTCCACAGGATGTTGCCGGGGTGGCAATCGCCATGCAGACGCAGGTGCTGCGGCTTGAAGGCGCTCAAGTGCTGGGCGATGACGGCGATGGCGTCATTGCACAGACGCTCCCAGCGTGAGGCGACATCCATCGGAATCGTGTGGTGCGTCAGCAGCCAGTCGCGTGGCTCGATGGCGAAGCTGGCGATGTCCAGGGTGGGGCGGTGGGTGAAGGGCCGCGTCTGGCCCACTGCGTGAATGCGCGCGAGAAAGCGTCCGATCCACTCGAGTACCTCGGCGTCGTCCAGCTCGGGGGCACGCCCGCCACGGCGCGGGCTCACGCTGAAGGCGAAGCCATCATGGTGATGCAGGCTGTGTCCCTGGATCACCAGAGGCGGCACGGCGGGCACTTCGGCCGCCGCGAGTTCGGCGGCAAAGGTGTGTTCCTCGCGGATGGCGGCGTCGCTCCAGCGGCCGGGCCGGTAGAACTTGGCGACCACCTGCGCATGGCCTTGCACGGGCTCGTCCAGCGGGATTTGGTAGACGCGGTTTTCGTAGGAGCTCAGGGCGGTCAGGCGACCGTCGCCCCACAGGCCGATGGACGCCAGGGCGCCGAGCACCGCATCGGGTGTGAGGGTATCGTAGGGATGCGAAGGATCGGCCATGGGGGGATTGTCTCCCCTGCAGCCGCTTCAGCTTCGAAAGCGCCGGCGCGTCAGGACCAGGGCCAGCCAGAAAGCCACCACGGCATAGGCCGCCAGCACGGCCAGATGGCGCAGTGGCGTGTCGGGCCAGCGGTCCATGAAAAGAGGTCGGACCAATTCGACAGCGTTGGTCAGGGGCAGCCAGTCCGACACGACGCGCAGCAGCGGCGGCAGTTGATCGCGCGGAAAAAACACGCCCGAGAGGAACATCATGGGCGTGAGAAACAGCGTGAAGTAGTAGTTGAAAAAATCGTAACCCTTGGCCAGGGCGTTGAAGATCAGGGCCATGCTGGCGAAGGTGATGCCGGCGCCGGCCAGCACCAGCCAGGCCACCGCGAGCTTGGGGCTGGTGCTGATGCCCAGCGCCAACATCACGATCAGGATGGCGGTGACGGTGAAGACTGCCTTGTAGGCCGCCCACAGCATTTCTGCGACGACCACGTTGTCCAGGGACACCGGCGCGTTGAGGATGCCGCTCCAGGTCTTTTGCACGTGCATGCGCGAGAAGGCCGAATACAGGGCCTCGAAGGACGCGGCATTCATCGCACTCATGCAGATCGACCCGCTGGCCAGAAAGACGAGGTAGGGCACCTGGGTGTCGCCTAACTGCACCTGACCGACCAGAGCGCCTAGGCCATAGCCGAAGGCGATCAGCCAGATCAGGGGTTCGGCGATATTGGCCAGCACACTGGGCACCGCCAGCTTGCGCCAAACCAGCAGGTTACGCAGGAATACCGGCCACCAGCGCAGGGACAGATCGGGCGCGTGCCACAGGCTCATGGTCAGGCCTCCTCGCGGATCTGGCGTCCGGTGAGTTTGAGGAACAGGTCCTCGAGGTTGGCGGGGCGGTGCAGGGTGCGCAGGCCCGGCCGGGTGGACAGTGCTTCGAGCAGGGCGCGCGCGTCCTGCGTGTAGAAAAACACCGTCTCGCCACTGACCTCGACACGCGCCGCGTGCGCGCGCAGGGGTGAGTCCACCAAGTCCAGTGCGCCCTGGCCATAGGCCTCGACCACATCGGGCTCGAGGTGGCTGGCGATCAGATCGCGCGGGCGTCCCTCGGCGATCTTGCAGCCGTGGTCCATCACCAGCAGGCGGTGGCACAGGCGCTCGGCCTCGTCCATGAAGTGGGTGGTCAGGAGAATGGATTTACCCTGTTGCAGCAGCAGTTGCAGGCGCTCCCACATCAGGTGGCGCGCCTGCGGGTCCAGGCCGGTGGTGGGTTCGTCCAGCACCAGCAAGGCCGGGTCATTGACCAGCGCACGCGCCAGACTTAGGCGCCGACGCATGCCGCCTGAGAGTTCGCCCGGACGCGCCTGGGCCTTGTGCGTGAGCGCGGCGAATTCGAGCAGGCGCGGAATGCGCTCGCGCACCTGGCGCGCTGGCAGGCCGAAGTAGCGGCCATACACCAGCAGGTTTTCCGCGCAGGTGAAGTCGGGGTCGAGCGTGTCGAACTGGGTCACCACCCCAAGTCGGGCCTTGATGGCCATGGCGTCTTGAGGCAGCGATAGGCCCATGGCGGTGACCTCGCCGCTATCGGGCTCGGTCTGGCCCAGGCACATGCGCACGGTGGTGGTCTTGCCCGCGCCGTTGGGGCCGATCACGCCCAGACATTCGCCCGGGGCGATCTCAAAGGACAGGTCATTGACCACGGTGGCCGCGCCATAGCGCTTGGTCAGGTGGCGGGCGGCAAATAGCGGGGTGGGGGCATCCATGCAGTCGGCTATTGTGGCCCACCGGACGGGCCCGTATGACCCCCCCGTAAAATTGCGGGCTGTCTTTTCGATCGGTTGTACGTGCTTCCTCCCCTGTCCATCCTGATGCAGCACCTGCTGCCCAAGCAGCTGCTGACACGCGCCATGGGTGCGTTTGCCGGGTGGGAGGGCGGTGCAGTCACGTACGCCGCGATCCGCCGCTTCATCGCCCGCTATGGCGTGGACATGAACGAAGCGGTCGACCCGCAGCCCGAGGCCTATCCCACGTTCAACGCGTTTTTCACCCGTGCCTTGCGCCCGGGTGCGCGACCCCTGGCCGATGCGGACTTCATTTGCCCGGTCGATGGGGCGATCAGCCAGTTCGGGCCGATCGCGCACGACCAGATCTTCCAAGCCAAGGGCCACCACTATTCGACGACGGCGCTGGTGGGCGGCGATGCGGCACTGGCTAGCCAGTTCGACGACGGGCATTTCGCGACGATCTACCTCTCGCCGCGTGATTACCACCGCATTCACATGCCCTGTGACGCTCGGCTCACGCGCATGATTTATGTGCCGGGCGATCTGTATTCGGTCAACCCGCTCACCGCACAACATGTGCCGGGCCTGTTCGCGCGCAATGAGCGCGTGGTGTGCGTGTTTGACACGGCGCATGGTCCCTTCGTCAACGTGCTGGTGGGCGCGACCATCGTGGGCAGCATGGCCACGGTGTGGCATGGGGTGGTCAATCCGCCCCGCAGCCGCGAGGTGCGGCAGTGGCGGTATGACGACCAGGAAATCGTTCTCGCCAAGGGCCAGGAGATGGGCCGCTTCCTGCTCGGATCTACCGTGGTGATGCTGTTCCCGAAGGGCGTGGCGAGCTTCAACGCCGACTGGGCCCCCAAGCGTCCCGTGCGCCTGGGCGAGGCGATGGCAGCGAAGGCCTGAGTTAAAAACCCTTCGCCGCACCCACGACGGCGTACCTACCCCGCCAACCCAGGGCCACCGCGGAACCGGCTCCGCCGGGCCGCCAGTGGCGCCCCCCTGGGGGGGAGGCGGCCGCAGGCCGCGTCGGGGGGCTACTGGAATGCCACCTCGTCGAAGCTGCGTAGTTTGCGACTGTGTAGGCGGCTGCTACCGCCTGCGCTCAGGATCTCGATGG
>CANGSD010000209.1 GCA_947455875.1 Comamonadaceae bacterium | reverse complement strand
TATCTGCTACGGCATGCAGACCATGGCCAACCAGCTCGGGGGCAAGGTTGAAGGTTCGAACACCCGGGAATTCGGCTATGCCGAGGTCCGCGCCCACGGCCATACCGAGCTGTTCAAGGGGATCGAGGACTTTTCCACGGATCAAGGCCACGGCATGCTCAAGGTCTGGATGAGCCACGGCGACAAAGTGACTACGCTGCCGCCGGGCTTTAAGGTGATGGCCAGCACGCCGAGCTGTCCAATCGCTGGCATGGCTGATGAGGCGCGCCGTTTTTACGCGGTGCAATTTCACCCGGAGGTCACCCACACGGTGCAGGGCAGGGCGATCCTCGAGCGCTTTGTGCTGGGCATTTGCGGCGCCCGGCCTGACTGGATCATGGGGCACTACATTGATGAAGCCGTCGCCAAAATCCGCGAGCAGGTGGGGCAGGAAGAAGTCATTCTTGGGCTGTCGGGCGGCGTCGACTCCTCGGTGGCCGCCGCCCTGATCCACCGCGCCATCGGAGATCAGCTGACCTGCGTGTTCGTCGACCACGGCCTGCTGCGCCTGAATGAAGGCGATATGGTCATGGATATGTTCGAAGGGCGCTTGCACGCCAAGGTGCTGCGTGTGGACGCAAGCGAACTGTTTCTGGGCAAACTGGCCGGGGTAAGCGAGCCAGAGCAAAAGCGCAAGATCATTGGCGGCCTGTTTGTCGACGTGTTCAAGGCCGAGGCGGCAAAGTTAAAAGCGGCAGGCCAGGGCTACCAGGGCGCGACCTTCCTTGCCCAGGGCACGATTTACCCCGACGTGATCGAGTCGGGCGGTGCCAAGAGCAAGAAGGCGGTCACGATCAAGAGCCATCACAACGTCGGCGGCCTGCCCGAGCAGCTCGGACTCAAGCTCCTAGAGCCGCTGCGTGAGCTGTTCAAGGACGAGGTGCGCGAGCTCGGCGTGGCGCTGGGCCTGCCGCGCGACATGGTGTACCGGCACCCCTTTCCCGGACCGGGTCTGGGCGTGCGCATTTTGGGCGAGGTCAAAAAAGACTACGCCGATCTGCTGCGCAGAGCCGATGCCATCTTTATCGAAGAACTGCGCGCCACCATCGACAGCCACAGCGGCAAGAGCTGGTACGACCTGACCAGCCAGGCCTTCGCTGTCTTCCTGCCGGTCAAGAGCGTGGGCGTCATGGGTGACGGCCGTACCTACGACTATGTGGTGGCGCTGCGCGCGGTGCAGACCAGCGACTTCATGACGGCCGACTGGGCCGAGCTGCCCTATGCGCTGCTGAAGAAGGTATCCAGCCGCATCATCAACGAGGTGCGCGGCATCAACCGGGTGGTCTACGACGTCAGCAGCAAGCCGCCGGCGACGATCGAGTGGGAATGAGGGGACAAAAAGCACCCGTCGAGGCTGTCTCCAGCCTCATGGCGTCGGGCGGCGCGCAGGCTGCGACAGCAAACGGGCGCCGCACGGGCGTCGCCTCACGAAGTGTTCGATCGAACCTTGATCGTCTCCTCGGGTTTGGTTGGCAATGGGTACAAGGATGGAACTGGGGACCTTGGTTGAAGATACGGACTTCCACGGAAAAGTGTCGGAACGCGGCATGACGAGTTGAGGTCCCGCCGCTTGTCGGCTTCGGGTCGGGTGATCTTCACTGAACAGCAGATATCGCCACCTCTTCAAACATCGAATGCAGGGCTGTCCCGGGGCATGGCGATTGACGCTCCGTTGACACGCCAACAGCAGCGATGCTGTCGTTCGACCGCAGCGCTAAGCGTGAGGCGAAGCGGCATCGTCTACCACCACCCCGCGCAGGGCATGTGACTGCCCTGAGCGTTCCCACAGGGGCCGGCCGCCTGCGGCCACCGTCGAGCCGAAGGAACTGGGAGCGCACGGACGTTGAGCGCGTCGGCCCACGGCCCGGCGTGGTGTCTACGATCCGTTCGGCCGCCACGAGCGTGCGCGCCCGCTCGGCCGCAGCCGCTGCACCATGAAGTCGATGAAGCAGCGCAGCTTCAGCGGCAATTGGCGCCGGCTCGGGTAATACAGGTGAAAACCAGGCAGCACTGGCGCGGCTGACGGGAGCGCCTTCACCAGCGCCCCGCTGCGCAGCGGTTCGACGGCGGTGCCCTCGAGCACGTAGGCCAGACCGAGACCCGCCCGCGCACAGGCGAGCATGGCCGCGGTGTCGTTGACGACGACCGGACCTGCGACCTCCATCTCCACGGCCTTGCCGTCGTCGATCAGTTCCCACCGATAGACCGTGCCCGTGCTCGGCAGCCGGAAGAGAATGCAGTCGTGCCGCGCCAGGTCGCACAGCTTCCGTGGCACGCCACGGCGCTTCAGGTACTCCGGCGAGCCGAGGATGGCGACCCGCTCGTTGGCGGTGACCTTCACGCTCACCATGTCCTGCGCCACCGCGTGGCCCAGCCGCACGCCGGCGTCCAGCCCCTGGGCGACGATGTCGACGAAGCCGTCGTCGAAGCTCAACTCGATCCGGATCTCCGGGAAGGCCGCGTGAAAGTCGGCCAGCGCCGGCTGCAGCCACGAGGTGAACGCGGGGCGCGAGATGCCTAGGCGCAGCACCCCGACCGGCCGGTCGCGGAACTCCTGCACCGACTCGGTGGCCTCGAACAGGTCCGCCAGCGCCGGGCCGGCCCGCGCCCACAAGCGCTCGCCGGCTTCGCTGAGCGACACGCTGCGGGTGGTGCGGTGGAACAGCCGCACGCCCAGCCGCGACTCGAGCGACTTCACGGCCTGGCTGATGGCCTGCGGGGAGACCTCCAGCCGGGCGGCCGCCGCGGTGAAGCTCTTCGCCTCGGCCACGCACCGGAAGGCGACGAGCCCATCGAGCTGATCGATCCGCATCGGTATCAAGCTGAAGTTGATGGCGGATCAAGATTAACGGGCTTTTTCACATTGCGCCATGGCCTGAGACTGGCTGGGTCTCGACACCACCATCCCTCGTCGAAGGGGGCCGACCATGAACCGATCTGAGTACTTCACCCTCGGCCGCAGCGGCCTACGCGTCAGCCGCCTCGCGCTGGGCACGATGACCTTCGGCACCGATTGGGGCTGGGGCAGCGACAAGGAAGCGGCGCGGCAGATCTTCGACCAATACGTGGAGGGCGGCGGCAACTTCGTCGACACGGCCGACCTCTACACGAACGGCGTCAGCGAGACCTGGCTCGGCGAGTTCATCCGCGAGCGCCAGCTGCGCGACCGCATCGTGCTGGCGACCAAGTTCGGCTTCAATGGCCAGCCCGACAACCCGAACGCAGGCGGCAACGGCCGCAAGCACATGCTGCGCGCCGTCGAGGACTCGCTGCGCCGGTTGGGCACCGACTACATCGACCTGTACCTGCTGCACGCCTGGGACACGGTAACCCCGGTCGACGAGGTGATGCGCACCTTCGACGACCTCGTGCGCTCGGGCAAGGTGCGGCACGTCGGCCTGTCCAACGTGCCGGCCTGGGTCGCAAGTCGCGCACAGGCGCTGGCCGAGTTCCGGGGTTACGAGCCGGTCTCGGCGCTGCAGCTCGAGTACTCGCTGGTCGAGCGCTCCATCGAGAACGAGCTCATCCCGCTCGGCCTGGCGCACGGCATGGGCACGATGGTCTGGAGCCCGCTGGCGTCGGGGCTGCTGAGCGGCAAGTACCGGCCCTCGAAGGACGGCGCCACGGGCGAAGGGCGGCTGCAGACGGTTGCCAGCAGCGGCAACCCGGTCTTCGCGAAGTTCACCGAACGCAACTTCGCCATCGTTGCCGAACTGGAGGCCGTCGCCGAGGAGGTCGGCCGCAGCATGGCGCAGGTGGCGCTGAACTGGGTGGCGAACCGGCGTGGCGTGGCCTCCGTC
>CANGSD010000208.1 GCA_947455875.1 Comamonadaceae bacterium | reverse complement strand
CTTGAACACCCCCGCCCTGCGCGTCATGTGGGAGCAAGAACTCGGCGGCATGCGCGTACGCATCAAGCAAATGCGCAGTGCCTTGGTGGAGCGCCTGAAGGCCGCCGGCGTCCAGCAAGACATGAGTTTCATCACCGACCAGGTCGGCATGTTCAGCTACTCGGGCCTGTCCAAGGACCAAATGGTTCGCCTGCGCAGCGAATTCGGCGTCTACGGCACCGACACCGGCCGCATGTGCGTGGCCGCGCTCAATAGCAAGAACCTCGACTACGTCTGTCAGTCCATTGCCAAGGTGATGTAAGCCCTGGTCAGAGGCTCACGTAGTCCTTTTTCTTTAAAAGCCGCCCGTGGGCGGCTTTTTTGTTGCGGCTCATCCGCCGAATTAGCGCTTGGCGAACGGCCCACTTGCGTGAACAATTCACGTTTTGCCGCGTTGCAGCAATTAATGCCGTTCAGCAAGAAGGACCCGGGGGCTTGGCCCTGATAATTCCGGCTGCACCCAACAGGACCGCAACATGCTCTACCAGATTTACGAAGCCCAGCGTTCCTTGATGGAACCCTTCGCTGACTTCGCCCAGGCCGCGGCCAAGCTGTACAGCAACCCCTTGCTGCCCATGGCCCAGAACCCGATGTCGCAGCGCGTGTCGGCCGGCTACGAGCTGATGTACCGACTGTGCAAGGACTACGAGAAGCCGGAGTTCGGTATCAAGTCCGTGAACGTGGAGGGCGCCGATGTGGTGATCCACGAGACGGTCGCCCTGGACCTGCCCTTTTGCGAGCTGCGTCGCTTCAAGCGTTTCACGGACAACCCGGCCCGCCTGGAGGCCATGAAGAAGCAGCCCGCCGTGCTGGTCGTGGCGCCTCTGTCGGGTCACTACGCCACGCTGCTGCGCGACACGGTGCAGGCCCTGCTGCGTGACCACAAGGTCTACATCACTGACTGGAAGAACGCGCGCACCGTGCCCCTGGAGCAAGGCGAGTTCCACCTGGACGACTACGTGAACTACGTGCAGGCCTTCATCCGCCATGTGCAGTCTCAGTATGGCAACTGCCATGTGATCAGCGTGTGCCAGCCCACCGTGCCGGTGCTGGCGGGCATCTCGCTGATGGCCTCGCGCGGCGAGACCACGCCCCTGACCATGACCATGATGGGCGGACCCATCGACGCGCGCAAATCGCCCACGGCGGTGAACAACCTGGCGATGAACAAGAGCTACGAGTGGTTCGAGAACAACGTGATCTACCGCGTGCCGTCGAACTTTCCGGGCGCAGGCCGACGTGTCTACCCCGGCTTCTTGCAGCACACCGGCTTTGTGGCCATGAACCCGGACCGTCACCTCTCCAGCCACTACGACTACTTCAAGCACCTGATCGTCGGCGATGAGGCCAGCGCCGAGGCGCACCGCAAGTTCTACGACGAGTACAACGCCGTGCTGGACATGGACGCCGACTACTACCTGGAGACCATCCGCACGGTGTTCCAGGAGTTCCGTCTGGTCCATGGCACCTGGGACGTGCGTAACCCCGAAGGCAAGCTCGAACGCGTGCGGCCCCAAGACATCAAGACCACCGCCCACCTCACGGTCGAAGGCGAGCTCGATGACATCTCCGGCTCGGGCCAGACCGAGGCCGCACACGCCCTGTGCCACGGCGTTCCGAAGACCCGCCAAAAGCATCTGGAGGTCAAGGGCGCGGGCCACTACGGCATCTTCAGCGGCCGCCGCTGGCGCGATGGGGTCTACCCCGAGGTGCGCGACTTCATCCGCAAGTTCCACGAGACGGGCAAACCGGCCCGCGCCTCGCGCGCTGGCGCCGAGGCCACCACGCCCACCGAGTGAGCCCACTGGCCGCACGCCTGCACGCGGCGCTGCCGCAGACGCAGTGCACGCGCTGCGGCTATCCAGACTGCGCCGCCTACGCGCAGGCCATCGCCGACGAACAGGCTGCGATCAACCGGTGTCCGCCCGGAGGTGCGCAGGGCGTGCAGCGCCTGGCCGACCTCACTGGCCGACCGGTGCTCGCACTGGACCCCGCGCATGGCACCGAAGGCCCGCGCACGGTGGCCGTGATCGACGAGTCCTGGTGCATCGGCTGCACCTTGTGCATCAAGGCCTGCCCCACCGACGCCATCGTGGGCAGCAACAAGCGCATGCACACCGTGATCGAGCCGGCTTGCACCGGCTGCGAGTTGTGCATCCCGGTGTGCCCGGTCGACTGCATCCAGTTGGAGAACGTCACCGGCGCGCGTACGGGCTGGGACGCTTGGTCGCCCGCGCAGGCGCAAGAGGCACTGGAGCGCTATGAATTCCATCAGCTGCGTCAGACGCGCGAAGCCCGCGAGCAGCAAGAACGCCTGGAGGCCAAGGCGCGCGCCAAGCTGGCCGATCTGCCAGCGCACACCCACGACGCGCAGGGCGCCGAGGCCGCGCGCAAGCGGGCGGTGATCGAGGCCGCTCTGGCCCGCGCACGCGCGCGTAGCCAGGGCGCGTCTTGAGGATCAGCCTACGACCTCAATGCAGTAGTTGCCCCAGGGGCAATCGGCGTAGCGCTCGGCCAAGGGCTTGTCTCGCAGAGTCGGCACGCTGACGGGATCAAACACCGCCCACAGCGGCCCCAGCCCTCCGATGGACAGCGGCTTATCGTCCAGGTGGGTCGCCAAGATCATGGCGCGCTCACGCACCTGGGCCATCGACAACTGGACGCGGTAGCCGTCGAGTGCGCGTATCCCCACCTGCAACGGGGCCTGCGTGTCGACACCCGCTGCCATCAGCACGTTCACCAGCGAGGGGCCACGCAGCACGTGCGGCCGTGCGTCGTACTCGAGGGTGGGGACGATGGAAAGGGCAGGCAGTTGCAGAAGGTCGGACAGCGCAAACGCGAACGCCCGATCAAACGTCACTCCATGCCGTTTGAGCAACTGGTCGTGGACCGGATCGAGCCGACCGCGGTTGCTGCGGCTGCTGCGGCCGAAGACGGTCAGCACCGGCATCGTGTGCGGCGCCGGGTTCGCGCGTCGGCGCTCCTGAGGCCAGGCCGCGGTGCAGGCGGCGGCGACACCGGCGCCGAGGAGGAAGCTGCGTTTTTTCATGGGGGACTCCTGTGAGACAAAGCGCGCCCCGCATGGGCGCCGCGGCAATCTACGACGCCCGCTACGCAAAGTACAACTTTGAATCTACAAGCGGCGCCTAGGCCTTCCCCGGCGCGCACAGGTCCCGGCATCCATAATCCGCGCTGCCCGCTTCCCACTGGGCACACATAGGACGCCGACATGAAGAAACTGACCTCGGGCCTGCGCATGGCCGCTGCCCTTCTGGCTCTCGTGGCCCCCCTGGCCCAAGCCCAGACCGCCGACTTCCCCAACAAACCGATCCGCGTGATCGTCCCCTTCCCCGTCGGCGGCACCGCCGACATCCTGCCGCGCCTGCTGGCCGACAAAATGCGCACCCGCTTTCCCCAGGGCTTGGTGGTGGAAAACCGCACCGGCGCGGGCGGCAACATCGGCGCCGATTTCGTCGCCAAGGCCGACCCCGATGGCTACACCCTGCTGGCCTCGCCCCCGGGCCCGCTGGCGATCAATGCGTCGCTCTATCCCAAGCTGCCGTATGACTCGACCCGCTTCGTGCCGGTCACGGTCATGGCCGCCGTGCCCAATGTGCTGGCGATCAGCAACAAGCTGCCGGTGAAGAACGTGCCCGAGTTTCTGGCCTACCTGCGGGCCAACCCGGGCAAGGTCACCTACGCCTCACAGGGCAACGGCAGCACATCGCACCTCACGGCCAACCTGTTTCAGTCGCTCACAGGCACGCAGATGATTCATGTCCCCTACAAAGGGACGGCACCGGCGCT
>CANGSD010000207.1 GCA_947455875.1 Comamonadaceae bacterium | reverse complement strand
TGGTTGCCCAGGTGCTCGATCAGGTAGGTGGGTGTGATCTGAGCGCCCGCTGGGCCCACCGGCGTGGCCTGGCCCCACTGCGCTACGTCAATTACGACCCAGCGGGCAGAGGCACTGGCGACCGGCGCGGGGCACACGCGCAGGGCTTCGGCGCCAGCGGTCGCCGACGCAGTGCAATCGGCGCCAGCGTCCGGGCGCTCGTTCTCGACGCGACCCTCGATCTCGCGCAGGGCGGCCTCGGCAGCCTGGAAGGCCAGTTGGCGGTCCAGGGTGAACGCGGTCATCCGCTCTTCGGCCGTCGACAGGCGCAAGGCGGTCAAACCCAGCACCAGGAGGACGATCAACATCATGAGGGCCACGATGAGGGCCACGCCGTGTGGACGCTGTCTCGGTTGTGCGCGCCGCTCGCCACGGAGAGCTTGCATGGTCAAGGCTCCCGGTTACGCAGCGCGACGAGGGTGCGGAACTGGCGCTGGATCCCAGGCGCGTTGGCGCCGGGCAGCGGCTCGCCTTGCAGCGTGAGCGTGATGCGCACAGCGGCCACCTCCAAGGTCGGATCCGCCCACTTGGCGGCGAGGACGTGTGCCTTTTCCCACTGGGCTGCCAGCGCGCCGCCGTTGGCGCGGTCGCGCGTGAGGTAGTCGATCTGCAGGTCGTACACCCCAGGGACCTTCTCGACGCCGCGGGTGATCAGGGCTGGCGACGCTGCACCTGCAGCAGGCTGGATCACCTCGGCGCGGTACAGCGAGCGCTGCCCGCTGCCGTTGTTGCCGACGTACCAGAGCCCTGGGTCCCAGGGGGCCACGAGAGCCCCTGCCCCAAAGGTCTTGTCCACGGCCGATTGGCATTGGGCATCGACGCGGCCCATCGCGGTGCCGCAGTTCAGGCCCGTGGCGGCATAGGTCAGCGTCGCCGGGTTGGCGCTGGCCGTGTTCACCTGCCACAGCGCGCTGCTGCGGTCGTCGCAGAGCACCACGATATCGCGCGCGCGTATCGGCGCGGGCGCACGCAAGGTCAGGGTCTGGGCGGCGACGTCGTGCGTCAGGACCGTGGTCAGGGCGTCTTCGGCGTTCGCGGTTCGCAGCAGCAAGAGGCTGTCGGTGTTTGCCGCATAGTCGCCAGCGGTGTTGCCTGCGGGGATGACGCCTTGACTGCTGCCCTCGCCCCCGCGCAGAAAGCCTGCGGCGGTATCGGCCCACCAGGCTGTGGGCGTGGCGCCGCGAGAGACCAGGAGGTTGGCGGTCAGGGGGCTGCCGCAGGGGGTGAGGCCGGCCTCGCGGATTTCGCGTGTCATCAACTCCAGGGCGAAGCGACCGTTTTCCTGCAGGCGCGCCAGGCTTTCATGGTTGCGGAAGGTCAGGTGTGTGGACCGGTACAAGGACAACACGCCGGTGACCAGGACCAGCCCGAGTGCCAGCGACACCATGATCTCGACCAATGACACGCCGCGCGCGCGGTGGCAGTGGGGGTGGGCGGGGCGGTGCGCGCGCATGGTCGGTCAGAGGCGGCTGGTCAACGTCAGCGACTGATCGGGCAGGCCGCCGGCTGCAGTGTCATCCCACTTCAGCCGCACGCTGCACAGGGCCAGTGCGTCGCAGTCCACAGCCACACAGGTACTGGCGCCCGGCCCGAGTCCGGCCTGCACGCTGGCCATCCAGCCACGCAACTCGGAACTCGCGAACGCGCCGGCCGCAGGGACGGCGGGCAAGGCGCATATCGGCGCGGCGAGGCCGCCCGCAGTGTTGTACAGGCCTTGCACGGCACTCGATCGATCTACGCGCATTAGATCCAACAGGTACTGGGCCAGGACCACGGCCTGAGTCTTTTGCTCGCTGCTGATGGTGGCTCGCATGGACCGCACCTGCATGGCCGCCAGACCCAGAACGCCCACGCTGAGAATGAGCACTGCGACCAGAATTTCGATGAGGGACACCCCTCGCGCGTCACGCGGTCCTTGGCGCATACGAATGCCAGGGCGCCGTAGGCGCGCAGGAGCTGTCGGCTTCATAGGCAGTTGGCAGCGACGGCCGCTGGCGACGGGCGGTTCACGATGCGTCCGCCGGCGGACAAGACCAGGTTGCGCTCTCGGTCGGCGTCGGCCAGCGCGCCGGATTGGCTGCACACCCGGATGGTGCCCAGGGGGTTGGTGCCCCCGGCCATGGTGCGCGCCTCGCCGCTGGCGCCGAAGGAGATGAAGGTGTCGACCTGCGCGTTGCCCCGCACACGCAGGGCGGGCGGCAGGGGCTCGTTGCGACTCAAAACGGTGTCAGTGGGCGAGACGAACGCATCGTTATTGCCTGCGCGGTCGATATCGACAAACACGAGCCATCCGGATTCCCAGCCTCGCGACGCGTCGGTGTCGCATTGCTGCTGGTCTTGTGTGCGGCAGACGGTCACGCGCTTGCCCAGTCGAATGGCTTGGGCGCGAGCCTGCATCAGGCTGCCCAGCAGGGCGTTGGTGGCAGAGGTGAGTTGGCTGGCGGCGATTTGCCCCTGGAAGCTGGGCGCTGCCAGCCCCAGCAACACCGCCAGCAGGGCGATTCCGATCAGCAGTTCGATGAGGGTGAGCCCCGACGCAGGGCGGTGGCGCAGCATCGCGGGACTATGCGGCTGCCGTCGCGCTAACGCACGGGTGCGTCGACAGGCGGCACCATCGGCCGGACGCGTGGCGCGACCGGCCTGGAACTTCGGATCAGACCTCGGTCTTGATCAGTGCGGTGAAGTCTTTGACGTCTTCGAAGCTGCGGTAGACGCTGGCGAAGCGCACATAGGCGACCTTGTCCAGCTTCTTGAGCTCGCGCATGACCAGCTCGCCGATGCGCGAGGAGGGCACCTCGCGCACACCGAGGTTCAGCAGCTTTTCCTCGATGCGCTCAATCGCCTTGTCGACCTGCTCGGTGCTGACGGGCCGTTTGCGCAGCGCCAGGTTCATGGAGCCGCGCAGCTTGCCGCGCTCGAACTCGATACGCCGGCCGTCTTTCTTGACCACCGCCGGGAAGTTGACGTCCGGGCGCTCGTAGGTGGTGAAGCGCTTTTCGCAGCTGGCGCACTGGCGCCGACGGCGAATGAAGTCGCCTTCTTCGGCGATGCGCGTTTCCACCACCTGGGTGTCCGCGTGGCCGCAGAAGGGGCACTTCATGGGCGATCAGCCGTAGACCGGGAAGCGGGCGGTCAGCGCGCTCACCTTCTCGCGCACTGCCGCGATGTTCGCCGCGTCGCGCGGGTTGTCCAGCACGTCGGCGATCAGGTGGGCGGTGGCACGGGCCTCGGCCTCCTTGAAGCCACGGGTGGTCATGGCTGGTGTGCCGATACGCACACCGCTGGTGACCATGGGCTTTTCGGGGTCGTTGGGGATGGCGTTCTTGTTGATGGTCATGTGGGCCTGGCCCAGCACGGCCTCGGCCTCTTTGCCGGTGATGCCCTTGGCGCGCAGATCGACCAGCATCACATGGCTCTCGGTGCGGCCGCTGACGATGCGCAGACCGCGTTGCACCAGGGTCTCGGCTACCGTCTGGGCGTTCTTGATCACCTGGGCCTGGTAGGTCTTGAACTCGGGCGCGAGGGCTTCCTTGAACGCGATCGCCTTGGCCGCGATCACGTGCATCAACGGGCCGCCTTGCAGGCCGGGGAAGATGGCGCTGTTGATCGCCTTCTCGTGGGCGGACTTGATCAGGATGATGCCGCCGCGCGGGCCGCGCAGACTCTTGTGCGTGGTGCTGGTGACGATGTCGGCGTGCGGGATCGGGTTGGGGTACTGGCCAGCGGCAATCAGGCCGGCGTAGTGGGCCAGGTCCACCATCAAGAAGGCACCCACGTCTTTGGCCACACGGGCAAAGCGTTCGAAGT
>CANGSD010000206.1 GCA_947455875.1 Comamonadaceae bacterium | reverse complement strand
TGAGGCCCTGGAGTGTCTGGGTCCCATCTTCGTGAAGTTCGGCCAGGTGCTGTCCACCCGGCGAGACCTCCTGCCCGCCGACATCGCCGAGGAATTGGCCCGCCTGCAGGATCGTGTTCCACCCTTCGAAGCTGCCGTGGCTGTGGCCACCATCGAGCGGGCCTTTCGCCAGCCGGTGGACACGGTCTTTGCCAGCTTCGAGCGCGAGCCGGTGGCCAGCGCTTCGATCGCCCAGGTGCACTTTGCCACCCTGCGCACGCGCGATGGGCAGTTGCGGGAGGTGGCGGTCAAGGTGCTGCGTCCGGGCATGCTCACCGTGATCGAGAAGGACCTGGCCCTGATGCGGGTGATGGCGGGCTGGGTCGAGCGTCTGTCCAACGACGGCCGGCGTCTCAAGCCGCGCGAAGTGGTCGCCGAATTCGACAAGTACCTGCACGACGAACTGGACCTGGTGCGCGAGGCTGCCAGCGCCGCGCAGCTGCGACGCAATATGGAAGGCCTGGGCTTGGTGCTGATTCCCGAGATGTTCTGGGACTACTGCCACCCCGAGGTGATTGTCATGGAGCGCATGACCGGGGTTCCGATCAGCCAGGTCGATCGCCTGCGCGAAGCGGGGGTCGACCTCAAGCAGCTGGCGCGCGATGGGGTCACGATCTTTTTCACGCAGGTGTTTCGCGACGGCTTTTTCCATGCGGACATGCATCCGGGCAACATCCAGGTGAGCTTGGCGCCTGAGACCTTCGGCCGCTACATCTCCTTGGATTTCGGCATCGTGGGCACGCTCACCGAGACCGACAAGGACTACCTGGCCCAGAACTTCACCGCTTTTTTCCGCCGCGACTACAAGCGGGTGGCGGAATTGCATATTGAGTCGGGCTGGGTGCCGCCCGAGACCCGGGTGGACGAACTCGAGGCCGCCATCCGCGCCGTGTGCGAGCCGTATTTCGACCGACCGCTTAAGGAAATCTCGCTGGGCATGGTGCTGATGCGGCTGTTCCAGACCTCGCGGCGCTTCCAGGTCGAGATCCAGCCCCAATTGGTGCTGCTGCAAAAGACCCTTTTGAACATCGAGGGCCTGGGCCGCCAGCTCGATCCGGATCTGGACCTTTGGAGCACGGCCCGCCCCTTCCTGGAGCGCTGGATGCTCGATCAGGTAGGTCCCAAGCGGCTGTGGAACGAACTGAAGGCCCAGGCCCCGCGCTACGCCAAGCTGCTGCCCGAATTACCCCGCTTGCTGCATGACTATTTGCAGCGGCCCGCCGGGGTCACGCGGCGCGAGCTGCAGGAGCTCCTCGCGGAGCAACGCCGTACCAATCGGCTGCTGCAGTCGGCGGTCTATGGCGCACTCGGGTTTGCACTGGGTCTGCTGGCAATGCAGTGGGTCGTGAGGTTTTACTGACCTGACTCATAATCGCGCGGTTTTAAGAGCCGTCGAAGGAGTCCGTTCATGCTGTTGACGCTGGTTATCGTCTACCTGCTGATCACCATCGGGATTGGCCTGTATGCCGCCAAGCGGGTCAAGAACACCGCTGATTTCGCGATCGCGGGGCGCCACCTGCCCCTGATCATGATCGTGACCACCACCTTCGCCACCTGGTTCGGGTCCGAGACGGTGCTGGGTATCCCGGCCAAGTTCATTGAGAGTGGTCTGGGCGGCGTGGTCGAAGACCCCTTCGGCGCGGGCACCTGCCTGATCCTGGTGGGCCTGTTCTTCGCCGGCAAGCTCTATCGCATGACGCTGCTGACCATCAGCGACTACTACCGCGAGCGCTATGGGCGCACGGTCGAAGTGGTGTGCTCCCTGATCATCATGGTCAGTTACCTGGGCTGGGTGTCGGCGCAGGTCACCGCCCTGGGGCTGGTGTTCAACCTGCTGTCTGGCGGTGCGATCAGTATCCCGGTGGGCATGGTGATCGGCGTGGTTTCCATCCTGGCTTACACCTTGTTCGGGGGCATGTGGTCGGTGGCTGTGACGGACTTCATCCAGATGATCATTTTGGTGGTCGGCCTGTCCCTTATCGCCGTGTTCGCCGCCGACATGGCCGGCGGCGCGGGCAAGGTGATCGATTTCGCCGCCAGCAAGGATCTATTCAAGTTCTGGCCCGAACCGACCTTGACCGATATCGCCTTCTTCCTGGCCGCAGCCGTCACCATGATGCTGGGTTCCATCCCGCAGCAGGACGTGTTTCAGCGCGTGATGTCCGCCAACAGCGAGGGTGCAGCCCGCAAGGGTGCGGTGATCGGCGGCGTCTGCTACATCCTGTTCGCCTTCGTGCCGATGTTCATCGTGGCCAGCGCGCTGCTGGTCATGCCCGAGAAGGCCGCCGAGTTGCTCAAGGACGATCCGCAAAAGGTCATGCCGACGCTGGTGATGGAGCAGATGCCCTTTGTGATGCAGGTGCTGTTCTTCGGCGCGCTGCTGTCGGCGATCAAGTCCACCGCCTCGGCCACCTTGCTGGCTCCCAGCGTGACCTTTACCGAGAACATCTGGCGTCAATTCCGCCCCCACACCAGCGACCACCAGCAACTGCGCACCATGCGTATCACCGTGCTGGTGTTCAGCGTGTTCGTGCTGGCCTACGCGATCTACATGCAGGGCACTTCGATCTACGAGATGGTGTCGGGTGCCTACCAGGTCACCCTGGTGGGAGCCTTCATCCCGCTGGTGTTCGGCCTGTACTGGAAGCGCGCCACCACCCAGGGCGCGGTGTTCGCGATCGTCCTGGGCCTGGTGACCTGGTTGCTGTTTCTGGCCACGCCTGCTGGCGAGGTCTTCCCGGCGCAACTGGCAGGTCTGGCCGCAGCCCTGGTGGGCATGATCGTGGGCTCGGTGGGCCCCCAGGCAATCCGCAACAGCCACGCCTCCCCCCACCACCTGGCCGGCACCTGAGGGCGGGGCGGCCTCCTGGGGGGCAAGGGGCTCGAAATCCCGGCCCCCGCCTATAATTGAGGGCTTTGCACCTTCAACGCCTGCCATGCCCATTTACGCCTACAAGTGCGGCTCCTGTGGCCATGCCAAGGACGTCCTGCAAAAGATCTCGGATGCGCCCCTGACCGCCTGCCCCGCCTGCGGCGCCGACACCTTCAGCAAGCAGGTGACGGCCGCCGGCTTCCAGCTCAAAGGCTCGGGCTGGTATGCCACCGACTTCCGTGGCGGCAGCGGTACAGCCGCAGCCGCGGCCCCGACGACGGACAGCAGTGCCTCCAAGCCGGCCGACAGCACGCCCGCTGCCCCCTCCACACCCTCTGACTCCCCCACGGCGTCGGCCGGCGGCGGCAACCACGCCCGCGCCTGACACTGACCCCCAGAAAGTTCACGATGGCCCCCTTGCGCAAATGGCTGTTCGCCGGCCTGTTGGTTGTATTGCCCGTGGCCATCACCGCCTGGGTGATCCAGTGGATCGTTGGCACCCTTGATCAGACGCTCCTGATCCTGCCGGTGGCCTGGCACCCGGATCGATTGTTCGGCATTCAAATTCCGGGTCTGGGTGTGGTGTTGGCCCTGGGCATCCTGCTGTTGGTGGGGGCGATTACCAGCAACTTCATCGGCCGACGCTTGCTGGCCTGGAGCGATCGCCTCATGAACCGCATCCCGGTGGTGCGGTCGATCTACTCGGGCGTCAAGCAGGTCTCGGATACGCTGTTTTCCGAGAACGGCAACGCCTTTCGCACGGCGGTGCTGGTGCAGTGGCCGCGTCCCGATGTCTGGACCATCGGCTTTGTCACCGGCTCGCCCGGCGGCGATGTCGCCAACCACCTGCCTGGTGATTTCCTCAGCGTCTACGTGCCCACCACGCCCAACCCCACGGGCGGCTACTTCGTGATGCTTCGCAAAAGCGACTGCATCGAACTGCGC
>CANGSD010000205.1 GCA_947455875.1 Comamonadaceae bacterium | reverse complement strand
CTGAGCTACACCGGCAACCGAAGCCGCAGATTATAGCGGCGGCGCCGACCCCCCCCGTTCGGGCCATACCTGAAACGCTCAGGCAGGCCCAGCGCGGCGCACCCCGGTGCTCAGGTCGTTCGCGAAGGGGGATGCCATGCCGCGACGACCGTCCGAAGACCTGACTGCGTTCGCCCAGGTGTTCGCTCAGGCCACCGGCCTGGCGCTGGACTCGCCGGCCGACCTGCAGGCCGCCAGCGTGACCCACTGGCGCACGTTCTGGCGCTGTCTCGCCGCCTGGGCCGGGCCCGACCTGGGGTGGTCGGGCGCCCTGGATCCGGTGTGCGAAGGCCAAGACAGCGAGCACGCACAGTTCTTCCCGGCGCTGCGCCTGAACTACGCGGCCAGCCTACTCAGCGCCGGTATCGCGCCGGACGCGGCGTACGCGCTGACCCACTGCCGTGCGGACGGCACGCGTGTCCGCTGGACACGGGGCGCGCTGCGCGCCGAGGTCGCACGCGTGGCCGACGCCCTGTGCGGCCTGGGCATCGGGGAGGGCGACCGGGTGGTGGCCCTGATTCGCAACGACGCCAGCGCGGTGATCGTGGCGCTGGCCACGCTCTCGGTGGGGGCCACCCTGTCCACGGCGTCCCCAGACATGGGCGTGGACGCACTTGCCGAGCGTTTCGCGCCCCTGCGGCCCCGCCTGCTGCTCGCGCACGCCGCCTTGCGGACCGGCGATGCGGGCGAGCCCTTACCCGACAAAGTGGCGGCCTTGGTGCAAAGGCTGCCCGATCTGCGCGCCCTCGTGCGGCTGGACGGCGAACCCGTGGTCGCGCCCTGCCTTCAGCTGACGCTGGACCAACTGGCAAAGCGCGGCGACCCCGCGGGCTGGGTCTGGCGCGACTTCGGCTTCAACCACCCCCTGTTCATCCTGTTTTCCTCGGGTACCACCGGGCGACCCAAGTGCATCGTCCACGGCGCCGGCGGCAGCCTGATCGAGCACTTGAAGGAGCATCGCTTGCACACAGGGCTGCACCCGGGCGACCGGATGTACTTTCACACCACCTGCGGCTGGATGATGTGGCACTGGCAACTGTCGGCGCTGGCCAGTGGCGTGGAGATCGTCACCTGCGACGCGCCGGTGGCCAGCGCGACGACCCTGTGGGCGCTGGTCGCCCGGGAGCGGGTGACCGTCTTTGGCACCAGCCCCGCCTACCTGCGTCTGTCGCAGGAGGCCGGCATGTCGCCCGCGCGCGCGTTCGATCTGGGGGCCCTGCGTGCGATCTTGTCGACCGGCGCGATCTTGCATGACGCTCAGTTTGACTGGGTGCGCGAGCACGTGGGGCCCTTGCCCCTGCAATCCATCTCGGGCGGCACCGACATCCTGGGCTGCTTCGTCCTGGGCCACCCCCAGCTGCCGGTGCGACGTGGCGAATCCACCTGCCGCAGTCTGGGGATGGACGTGCAGGCCTGGCAAGACGGCGCGCCGGCTGCGGGGGTCGGGCAGCTGGTGTGCGTGAACCCCTTTCCGTCGCGCCCGCTGGGATTCTTTGACGACCCGCAGGGGACGGCCTTTCACGCCGCGTATTTCACCGCCAACCCCGGTGTGTGGACGCACGGCGACCTGATCGAATTCACGCCCTCAGGCGGCGCGCGTCTGCACGGTCGCTGTGATGGCGTCATCAATGTGCGTGGCATCAAGGTGATGCCCGCCGAGATCTGCCGCGTCCTGCAGGACGATCCGGCGGTTCGTGCGTGCATGGTGGTGGAGTGGAGCGAGGACCCACCCGGGATGATGGCCCTGCTCGAATTGCGCGAGGACGCCCGAGAACCTGAGGCGGCCCGGGCGGCACGCCTGCGGCGCGAGATCGCGCGGCGGCTCTCGCCCGCCCACGTACCGGACCGCATCGTATGTGTGCCCGAGCTGCCGATCACCCACAGCGGCAAGCTGTCCGAGGCGGCCGCACGCTGCGCGGTCAACGGCCTGCCGGTACCGAATCGCTGCGCGCTGCGCAATCCACAGTGTCTGGACGCCTTGCGTGCGCTGGCCCTCCAACACGGTGGTCCACGCGCACGCGAGACCGGCGCGCGCGACGACCTGAGCGACGCGCCACTCGAAGCGCGTCTGCAGGCCCTGTGGTGCGAGGAACTGGGCCTGGACCATGTGGGCCTGGACGATCATTTCCTGGAGATCGGTGGCAATTCGCTGCAAGCCGCCGTGATCATGGTGCGCCTGGAGCAGATGACGGGCCGCAAGCTGCCGCTTGCCACCCTGCTGCAGGCGCCGACCGTGCGGGCCCTCGCGGCTGCGGTCAGGGCACTGGCGCTTGCCACCGCCCCATCGCCGCTGGTGACGCTGCGCGAGGGCTACGGCCAGCCCCTGGTTCTGGTGCACGGCCTGAGCGGTACCGTGATGGAGTGCGGCGCGCTGGTCCAGGCCCTGCGCACGCGGCGCCCCGTGCTGGGTCTGCACGCGCAGGGCCTGGAGGGCGAGGCTGCCCCACACGAGCACGTGGAGGCCATGGCTGCCCACTACGTCCAGGCCCTGCGGCGCGAGCGGCCTGGCGAACGGTATGCGCTGTGCGGCTTTTCCTTTGGTGGATTGGTCGCTCTGGAGATGGCCCGCCTGCTGGCCTTGGGGGGAGAGAGGGTGGACCTCTTGTGCCTGCTCGATCCTTACCTGCACCGCGAAGTGCTCCCGGTGCTGCGCCCCTGGCACCTGGCCCGCCATGCCGTGGCCAAGTTGCGATGCCTGGAGCCGGCTAAGCGACGCGCCTACCTCGCCGCTTTGTGGACACGCTTTCGGGATGCGGTACGGGGGCACGCCCAGGCGGCGGCGAACGCGTTCGAGCGGCCGCCGGAAATGGGCGATGCGCATTGGGCTGTCATGCAGGCTCTGGTGCGCGCACTGAATGCATATCGACCCGCGCCCTACACCGCGGGCCCGGTGCTGTTCGTGCGAGCCCGCGTACCGCTGGACGGCTACTTCGATCCCATGCCGGTGTGGCGGCGCGTGCTGCGGGCCGGCTTACGGGTGGTCACGGTACGGGGCGACCACCTGGCCCTGGTGCGTGCTCAGGGAGTCGCCGTGGCGGCGGTGATCGATGAGGCGCTGGTGCGCCCGTCGGAGGGCGAGACGCGAGCGCAGGTCACTCAGGCCTGCGCGTGATAGCCCGTCACCCGTTCGACTTCGTTCTTGCTGCCCAGGATCACACTCACACGTTCATGCAGTTGCCCGGGCTGGATGTCCAGGATCCGCTGCTTGCCGTTGGTGGCGGCGCCGCCCGCCTGTTCGACCAGCCAGCCCATGGGGTTGGCCTCGTACATCAGACGCAGCTTGCCGGGTTTGTTCGGTTCGCGCTGATCCCACGGGTACATGAAGATGCCCCCGCGCGTGAGGATGCGGTGCACGTCGGCCACCATGGAGGCGATCCAGCGCATATTGAAGTCCTTGCCGCGCGGGCCGTCCTTGCCCGCCAGGCATTCGTCCACATAACGGCGCACCGGCGGCGCCCAATGCCGCATATTGGACATATTGATCGCGAACTCCTTGGTGTCAGCCGGGATGCGCACATGCTCCTGCACCAGTACGAAAGAGCCCTGTTCGCGATCGAGCGTGAACATGGCGACGCCATCGCCCACCGTCAGCACCAGCGTGGTCTGCGGTCCGTAGATGCAATAGCCGGCCGCAACTTGTCGGTTGCCCGCTTGCAGGAAATCCTGCTCGCTCACGCCGTGGCCGCTGCCCTCCGGCTTTTTGAGCACGCTGAAGATGGTGCCGATGGAGACGTTGACATCGATGTTGGACGAGCCGTCGAGCGGATCAAACAGCAGTAGGTATTCGCCCTGCGGGTAGCGATTGGGCACCATGTAGATGCCGTCCATTTCCTCGCTG
>CANGSD010000204.1 GCA_947455875.1 Comamonadaceae bacterium | reverse complement strand
GTGCTGCACGATGCGAATGTTCGTCAGACCCTGCTCGCCGATGCGTTTGAGTAGGGCGCCCACGCCGGGTTCGTGCACCTCGCAGCACAGGAAGTTTTTCTCGGGCATCAGGCCAGCGATATGCGCGGTCGCCTCGCCCATGCCAAAGCCGATTTCCAGAATCGTGGGTGCGTCGCGGCCGAAGGCATGTGCAAGGTCCAGGGGCGCGCCGGTGTAGGGCTGCAGGAAACGTGGTCCCAGGGTCTCGAAGGCCTTGGCCTGGCCGGTGGTGGTGCGTCCGGCGCGCAGCACGAAGCTGCGGATGGTGCGCGGGTGCGCCACGCCCTCGGGGGTACCGATGGCAGGGGTCGCGGGTTCGTTTGGGGTCTCGCTCATGCCGCTATTGTCGTAGGGCCACGCGCAGGCCTCAGGCAGCGGTGTCCCGCCAGGCCTGTACGGCCTGCGCCAGCCAGTCGCTGGCCGACGTGGCCGCCACCGGCAGCCCGAGCACCGTGCCCGCCGCTCGCAGACAGGCCAGCGGCTGCTCGGTCGCCAGGGGCGCAGCGCCGTTTTGCTTGGACAGCTTCTCGCCGTTCGCGCCCAGCACCAGCGGGGTGTGCAGGTATCGCGGCGTGGGCAGGCCCAGGGCCGATTGCAGCAGGACCTGGCGCGCGGTGTTGTCGGCCAGATCTTCACCGCGCACCACGTCGGTGATGCCCTGGTCGGCATCGTCCACCACCACCGCCAATTGATAGGCCCACAGGCCGTCGGCGCGTCGCAGCACGAAATCGCCCACCTCGCGTTCCACGTCCTGATGCTGTGGCCCGCCACGGCGATCGCTCCAGTGCACGGTGCCCGCATGCGCGGTGCGCAGGCGCCAGGCCCGCGCGGGTCGGCCTTGCAGTCCTTGGCGGCAGGTGCCGGGGTAAATCAGCTCGCCATGACGCGCTCGGGTCTGGCCACTGGCCTGCCAGGCGTGCTCGATGTCTTTGCGCGAGCAGCCGCAGGGATAGGCCTGGCCCGAGGCCACCAGGCGATCCAGGGCCGCCTGGTACAGCGCCTCGCGCTTCGATTGGTACAGGGGCGGGGCGTCGGGCAGCAGACCTACGTCGGCCAGCTGCGCGAGGATGCGTTCACTCGCGCCCGCGACGCAGCGGGGGCGATCCACATCCTCGATCCTTATGAGCCAGCGCCCATCATGGGCCCGCGCGTCCAGCCAACTGGCCAGAGCGGCCACCAGCGAACCTGCGTGCAGGGGACCCGTAGGCGAAGGGGCGAAGCGGCCGACGTAGCCGCTGCCGGCGTGACGCGTCACGTCAGGCCCCTCCCGCGCGTATCCGCTCAGGCCGCGGCCAGGGCCAGTTCGAGCCCGGACACGAAGCCGTCTTCGACCCGGTGGCCGATGCACCAGTCGCCGCATAGGCCCAGACCGGCGCGGGTGTCCCACAGGTGGCTCACACCGAGCGGCACCTGGGTCTTGGCATAGCGCCAGCGGTGTACCTGCGCGTGGGTCGGGGTGGCGTGGATGCCCGTCACCTCGGCGAAGCCTTTGAGCAGCTTGGCGGTCACGCGTTGCGGATCGTCGTTCAGGTGTTCGTCGGACCAGGCGGCGCTGGCCTGCACCGTCCAGCGCTCGATCGGATCGCGCCCAGGCTTGGACGATTCACGCGAGAGCCAGGCGATGCGGTGGTGGGTGCTCAGGGCGGCATTCCACTGCGGGCCCAGGTGCGGCAGCCCCGGCTGCTGCGCCTGCGGAAACGCGATCATCAGCGTCCAGCAGGGGTCGACGCGCACCTGCTCGATGCGTTCCATGAAATCGATCGCCAGGGCCGAGGCTCGCAGCAATTCGACCGCCTGCACGCTGGGGATGGCCAGCATCACCTGGTCGAAGCCGGAGAGCACCTGCACCGAATCGCCAGGGGCGTCGATACGCAGTTGCCACCGCGTGGCCTGCACGGCGTCGCGCTCGATGCGGGTGACGCGCGTCTCCAGGTGAACGCGTCCGGTCTGGGCCAAGGGCTGCGCCCAGTGGCGGGCCAGTGCGTTCATGCCGGGCACCGGCACCCAGTGCGGCTCGCGGCGACTGAGTGCTGCTTCGGCCACGCGCCCGTGCGGATCGAGCACGCGCACTGCGTTGGCGCTCCAGGGGCGACATAGCTGGGGGGTGAGGGCGAGCACGCGCTCGAAGCGCGGATCGCGCACCGTGAAGTACTGGGCGCCATGGTCGAAGCTGCCGAATGGCGTGCTGCGGCAGGACATGCGGCCCCCGTAGCCTCGGCTCTTTTCGATCAGCGTCACTTCGTGGCCGGCTTGCATCAGGGTGCGCGCGCACGCCAGACCGGCGATGCCGGCGCCGATCACGGCGATGCGACGGGAGGCGGGGCGGGCGGAGGAGGAAGAGGGGGTTCGTGCCATGGTGCGAGCCATTGTGGCATTACGGCAGCAGGGCGCCGACGCGGCGCTGCAGCAAAAACGTGCGGGTGGTCTCGCTTTCGAGCTGCGCCAACCACCAGGCCAGCGCCCGCCCGGGCCCAAGGCCTCCGGCATCGCGCCAGGCGTAGTGCACGCGTGTGACGCGGCCCGGACGCTGCGTGGGCTTGATCACCAGGCGACCGGCTTTCACGTAGGGGCGGGCCAGCGGCTCGGGCAGAAAGCCCACGCCCAGCCCGCGCAATTGCGCCTCGAGTTTGGCCTGCATCGTGGGCACGGTCAGGACGTCCTGGCCCGCCAAAAGGCCGAGGGTGATCCCGTTGCCACGTTGCACCGAATCGGCCACCGCCACCGCGCGATGCCCTTGCAGCAGGTCGTCGGCCAGGGGGCCGCGCAAGCGCGCCAGCGGATGGTGCGGGGCCACCGCGAACACAAAGGCCAGCTCGCCGATCACGCGGGTGCGGATGCCCGATTCGGTGCCGGACTCCAAGGCCACGCCCAGCGCCAGATCGGCCTGCCCCGACGTCAAGCACTCGATCGTTCCGGATAGGGCTTCATCGCGTAGGCGCAGCCGCGTCTGTGGCGCCACCTCCAGAAAGGCCTGGGCCAACTCCATCACCGTCGCCGGGCACATCACCGTGTCCACTGCCAGCGTCAATTGCGACTCCCAGCCCGTGGCCACGCGGCGCACGCGATTGGCCACGGCATCAACTTCGGCCAGCAGCCGCTCGCCCTCACGCAGCAACTCGGTGCCGGCGGCGGTCAGACGGGCCTGGCGGGAGCTGCGGTCAAAGAGCAGGGCGTCCAGGGCCTCCTCAATTTGCCGCACCCGGTAGGTGACGGCGCTGGGCACCAGTCCGAGCGCGCGCGCCGCAGCGGCGAAGCTGCCCGCGCGCGCCACGGACTGCAGCAGGGACAGGGCCTCGGGGGTCAGGACTTCACGGGCGTTGGGCATGGGGCGCTTGGGGAGGGATTGGCATCATTCAGAATTTTTGAATGATGCCATCAAAAGGCAGTGCCCCACGGCATGGGCCTGCGCACCTAAATTCAAGGTCTTCTCTCTCAATGCCTGCACCGAGGTCGTCATGTTGATCCTGCGCAAATCCGAAGACCGCGGCCATGCCAATCACGGCTGGCTCGACTCGCATCACAGCTTTTCCTTCGCCGGCTACTACGACCCGGACCACATGGGCTTTGGTCCGCTGCGCGTGATCAACGAAGACCGCATCGCGCCGGGCACGGGTTTTGGCACGCATGGTCATCGCGACATGGAGATCATCAGCTACGTCCTGCAAGGCAATCTCGCGCACAAGGACAGCATGGGCAATGTCAAGGGCATTCCGCCGGGTGACGTGCAGCGTATGAGTGCGGGCACGGGCGTGATGCACAGCGAGTTCAACCACGCGCCCGATCAGGTCACGCATTTCCTGCAGATTTGGATCGAGCCCAATGTGCGCGGTATCGCGCC
>CANGSD010000203.1 GCA_947455875.1 Comamonadaceae bacterium | reverse complement strand
TGGGCTTGTTGAGTTCCGCTGCGAATTCAGCGACATTGGTGGTACTGGACATAGTGGGGATTCCCGGCCTCCATGATCATTGCGCCTGCTCGGCAGATTCATCGGCGAACCAGTGGGCGCGCGCAGTCATGATCAGGACCTTGGCCTCCTCGGGCGTATGGCCAGTGATCTCGGTCAATTCGTCGACGGCCAGATCGGCCAGGTCGTCGCGAGTGTGTACGCCCGCTTGCGTGAGCTGGGCAATCAGTTCAGGGGTCAGCCCCTGGATGTCGCGCAGGTTCTGCGACACCTCTTCCATGTTCTCTTCGCGGGCGATGTCCATAGTCAGCAAGGCATCTTTGGCCCGATTGCGCAGCTCATTGACGGTGTCCTCGTCAAACGACTCGATTTCGAGCATTTCCTGCAGCGGCACATAGGCGACCTCTTCCAGACTGGTGAAGCCCTCGGCGATCAGAATGTCGGCAATCTCCTCGTCGACATCGAGTTTGTCCATGAAAAGCTTGCGCGCCGAATCGGTCTCGCTGGCCTGCTTCTGGGCCGACTCGTCGGCGGTCATGATGTTGATCTTCCAGCCCGTCAGGTCAGAGGCCAGGCGCACGTTTTGCCCCCCGCGGCCGATCGAGATGGCGAGGTTTTCCTCGTCGACCACCACATCCATCGCGTGCTTTTCCTCGTCAACCACGATGGATTGGACATTGGCCGGCGCCAGAGCGCCAATCACAAATTGAGCAGGATCTTCGCTCCACAGCACGATGTCCACCCGCTCGCCCGCCAGTTCGTTGGTCACCGCATTGACGCGGGTGCCGCGCACACCGACGCAGGTGCCAATCGGGTCGACCCGCTTGTCGTGCGAGAGCACTGCAATCTTGGCGCGTGAGCCCGAATCGCGGGCGCACGATTTGATCTCGAGCAGGCCTTGCTCGATCTCAGGCACTTCCTGGCGAAACAACTCGATCATGAACTCGGGCGCCGTGCGCGACAGCAAAATCGGTGCGCCGCGCAAGGTGGCGTCCACCGACATGATCATGGCGCGCACCCGGTCGCCCGAGCGCAGGTTTTCTTTAGGGATCATGTCGCTGCGGCGCAGGCGCCCTTCGACACGGCCCGACTCCACAATCAGGTCGCCCTTGTCCAGGCGCTTGACAGTGCCGACAAAAATCTTTTCACCGCGGGACATGAAGTCATTGAGCAGCATCTCGCGCTCGGCGTCGCGGATCTTTTGCAGGATCACCTGCTTGGCCGCCTGTGCGCCAATACGGCCGATGGGCAGGCTGTCAACTGGCTTTTCGATGTAGTCGCCCTCTTCGATGTCGGCCAATTGGTCGCGCGCATCGCTGAGCATCTCCTCGCCCTCGGGATTTTGCAGCCCGGCCTCGTCCGGCACCACCAGCCAGCGCCGGAAGGTTTCGTAGTTGCCACTGTCGCGGTCCACGGCAACACGGATGTCGGTGCCTTCCGCATAGACCTTCTTGGTCGCCGAAGCCAGCGCCAATTCCACTGCACCAAACACCACGTCTCGCTCTACGTTTTTTTCACGCGAGATGGCATCGACCAACATCAACAGTTCGCGATTCATGTCACACGCCTGCCTTTCCTCTAGATTCCAATTCCTTGTTGACTCCGGGCGCCTTGGGTTTGCGTCCCTTGAAGTCGACCACCGGTGCGAGGCGGGCCTGCGCCACGTCCTCCAGCACGAAACCGAGCGCCAGCAGCGGTGCTGGCGCCTTCTTGCGACTGATCTTCTGCCCAGGCTTGGGCAGCGGCTCATCGGACCACGAAATTTGCCAGCCCGACTCAGTTTGCTCGAGCAAACCCCGAAACTTCTTGCGATTGGCCGCCACACCCAGCGCCGCCTGCGCCCCGATCGGCGCCTTGAGCGTCAGGTCGATCCATTCGCCGGCAAAGCGCTCAAAGTCCTTCAAGTCCTTGAGCGGGCGGTCTATACCAGGGGAGCTGACCTCAAGACGGGCATAGTCAACGCCTTCGACTTCCAGAACAAACTGCAGCTGCCGCGTCACGCGTTCGCAGTCTTCTGCATTGATGAAGCGCTCGGTGCCGTCCCAGGGCCAATCGATCGTCAGACGCAGCAAGCCACCACCGGTGCGCTCCATGTCGACCAGTTCGAATCCCAGGCCGCTTACCGCCTGCTCTACTGCCTCGTGTACCCCCCTCTCGCCTTGCAGCCCCAGCTTTTTTCCAGGCCCGGGCGACGCGGTTTGCGACCTCGGTCGCACGGGCTTCAAAACAAGACGACCAAAAAAAATGGGCGGTAAATACCCGCCCATTTGGTCGTGAAGCAGGTATTGTAGCGCAGGACTGGGCGCGTCAACCGCCGGCCCGAAAATTGCTG
Organism: Comamonadaceae bacterium; assembly: GCA_947455875.1. The sequence goes on along the minus strand of CANGSD010000203.1, from coordinate 1,535 downwards.
TCTGCGCTTGGCGCCGCAGGGGTCAGGCGCCCAGCTTGAGCGCTTGGGCGAGTCCTTTAAACAGGCCCGGGACTGGAGCCGGACTCGGCAAGCAAAGACACATCAGCCGATTCCACCAGCATGCGGGTGTAGGGGTGCGACGGCTTGCCCAGCACCTGCAGTGCTGGGCCGCGCTCGACCACGCAGCCGTCCTTCATGACCATCACCTCATGGGCCATGGCTTCAATCACCTGCACATCATGCGTGATCAGCAGGTAACTCAGCCGCCGCTGGCGCTGCAATCGCACCAGCAGGGACAGCACCTGCTTTTGCACCGTCACATCGAGCGCGCTGGTGGGTTCATCGAGCACCAACAACTGCGGCTCAACCACCAGGGCGCGCGCGATGGCGATGCGCTGGCGCTGGCCGCCGGAAAACTCGTGCGGATAGCGCTGCAGCAAGCCTGGGAACTGGGCCTCGGACAGGCCGACATCGGCCAGAGTCTCAAGCACCTTGTCGCGTCGCTCTTGAGCCGGCAGGCCTGGATGGTGAACGGCCAGCCCTTCACCGACGATTTCGTCAATCGTCATGCGCGGGGACAGCGAGGAAAAGGGATCCTGAAACACCACCTGAACCTGCCGCCTGAGGGCTTTGTTGGCCGCAGCGCGCTCGCTCCAGCTTTGATCGCCCAGGCGGATCTGGCCTTCGAAGGGCTGTAGGCCCAACAAAGCCAGCGCCAGCGTCGACTTGCCCGAACCCGATTCACCCACCACGCCGAGCGTGCAGCCGGGCGCGATCGACAGACTGGCTTTGTCGACCGCCAAAAAAGAGCCGGGCTTGAGCCAGCCACGCACACCCGGACGGGGAACCGGGTAGCGCACGCTGACCTCATGGGCCTGCAGCCAAGCGGGCGCAGGCGCGACATCGGCCAAGTCGCGCTGCGGCCGGCTGGCCAGCAACTGCCGGGTGTAGGCATGCTCGGGGTGGCCAAACACCTGCGCCACGGGGCCGTGCTCGACGATCCGGCCCTGCTCCATCACCGCCACACGGTCGGCGAAACGGCGCACCAAATTGAGATCGTGGGTGATCAGCAGCACCGCCATGGAATTTTTTTGCTGCAAATGAGAGAGCAGCTCCAGAATCTGACCGCGCAGGCTCACGTCGAGCGCCGTCGTGGGCTCATCGGCCAGCAACAAGCCAGGCTGGCAGGCCAGCGCCATCGCGATCATGGCGCGCTGGCGTTGCCCACCCGAGAGCTGATGGGCAAAGCTGCGGGCCCGTCTTTCGGGCTCGGCAATCCCGGTTTGCGCCAGGCAAGCGATCGCAGCCTCCCAGGCTTGTACCCGCGTCAGACCCTGCTTGAGTTGCAAGACCTCAGCAATTTGATCGCCGATGGAAAACAGCGGATTGAGCGCCGTCATCGGCTCCTGGAAGATCATCGCGATCTGGCTGCCGCGCAGCGCCTGCAGTTGCCGCTCCGACAAGGCCATCAGGTCCTGCGTTTGCGCCTCAGGCGCATGCAACAGGGCCTGCCCGCTTGTGCTCGAGCCTTGCGC
>CANGSD010000202.1 GCA_947455875.1 Comamonadaceae bacterium | reverse complement strand
CGTCTCATGATCGACGGGGGCTGACCCGCGGGTTCACCCAATCGAGCGTGATCGCGCCGGCCAAGGGGCCGCCGGGCGCCAGCGTGAGGATCAGGCGCACGCCATCGGGCAGGGGCGTGGACGGTCGTTGGGTTTCCGAGTCCTGCGGATCCCCCGGCGTGGCCTCGCTCCAGTTGTCGTCGGCAAAGTACAAGACGCGCCATTGGTTCAGAGGCATCACGCGCACCTCGCCTGCGCGATCTGCATCACTGGGCTCGCGCGCCCAGTTTTCCGCCTGCGTCCAGGCTTGTTCGACTTCGGCGCGCCGCGTGAGCGCGGGTGATTGCCATCGCAGCCACATGCCCTGGCCTTCGACGGTGCGGCGCGTCCAGGCCGCCACCACCACGCCGTCTGCGCTGGAGGCGGTGTCTTGGGTGCTGCGTCGCACGAGGCGCAGCACCTGACCGTTCCAGTCCAGGGGGGTGATCCGAGGCAGGGCCTCCAGCGCGTCGAGGTCGGCCGTCCATTGCGCCAATCCCACTTGCAGCGCCAGCACCTGGTCGGCGCGCGCCTGCAGCTGCGACTGGGCCCGCACCATGCCGTCCAGGCCCCGCCAACCCAGCACGGCGAGCAGGGCCAGCGCAAACAAGGCCACCAGCAATTCGACCAGCGTGAAGCCGCGTGAGGCAGATGTCGGTGCCATGGGCCCTCGCTCCATCGCCTCAGTAGCGACCCAGCACGGTCGACACCCGCAGCCGCATCGAGGCCCCCTGGCTCGCGCTGGCATCGACCCGATGAAAATTCGGATTCGGCGTGGGCGCAACGGCCAGCGTCACCTCGTAAACCTGCCCCGCTTGTTCGCAGGCCGCGCGCGTCTGGCCCAGCGCCGGCATCTGGCGTGACAGGCGCAGGGCCGCCAGCGCGTTATCGGTGCACAACTGCGCCAGCAGCATGTCCGACTGGCGCAGCGCATTGGAGGCCAGAGCTGCCGTCGCCTTCAGACCAGCGACCAGCGCAATCGCCACGATGCCCAGGGCCACCATCACTTCGATCAGTGTGAAGCCGCGTGCGCGTGTCATGGCGCTGCCTGCGGTTGAACCGTGAAGGGTCGCAGGCCGTCGGTGGCGATGCGCACTTCGCGATCTGGCGCGGCGCTGGCCGACAGGCTGACCGACTGCGCACCAATCAGCGGCTCGGGCCCCAGCACCAGCACCGGGTTGCCGCGCACCTGCACGCCCTCTGCCAGCCAGTGATCGGGCAGGCCGGTGTCCAGCGGACCCTCGAAGCGAAAGCCGTCGCCCACGGCGCGCCACCGCAGGGGCTGTCCGGTGGCACGCGACTGGGCCCGGCCCGCTTCGAGCAGCGAGGCCAGACGCAGCGCTTCGCGATCGAGCTGTGTGGCTGCGGGATCGCGCACCGCAAAGGTCACCCCGGCGCTGCCAATCGCGATGATCGCCACCACCACCAGCAGTTCGATCAGCGTGAAGCCCGCAGGCACGTCACTGCCAGCTGCCGACGTCCGCATTGCGGCCCTCTCCGCCGGGCTGGGCGTCGGCCCCCAGTGACATGACATCCACCTCGCCGCGCAGGCCGGGGTTGAGGTATTGGTAGGGGCGGCCCCAAGGGTCCTGCGGCAGCTTGTCCAGATAGGGCCGCCAGCTGGTGGGCGTGGGCCCGGTGGTGGGGCGCGTGACCAGGGCCTGCAGGCCTTGCTCGGTGGTGGGATAGCGCAGGTTGTCCAGGCGATACAGCTTGAGCGCCTGCATCAGGTTGTTGACATCGGTGCGTGCGGCGGTGACCCGGGCATCGTCCGCCCGCTCCAGCACGTTCGGCACGATCAGGGCGGCCAGCACGCCGATGATCACCAGCACCACCATCAACTCGATCAGGGTGAAGCCAAGGAACCCCAGGAATCGGCCCGAGCGACGCTGAAAAGAACCCCTTATGCCTCGCATCAAAGCCCATCTGTAGTTAAAAAGAATCATACCGATGATAATGCAAGGATGTTGGCCCGTACGTCCTTGTCAGCCTCGCGCGGGGTCACCTTTCTCCTTTGGGCGCTGGTCGCGCTGTGTGGGGTGTTCTGGGCCTTGCGGCTGGGTGCGCCGCGCGCGGTGACGGGCGGACCTGCGCCGGTGGTGCGGCTGCCCGAGCCGGTCGATCCGCAGGCCTCGGCGCGTTTGCTGGGTGCCACGGGCGCAGCCGCGGACACCGACGCTCGGCCCGCGGCGGGCAGTCGTCTAGCGCTGATGGGAGTGGTGGCCGGGCCGTCGGGTGCCGGCGCTGCGCTCATCTCGGTCGATGGCGCGCCGGCGCGTCCTTATCGCGTGGGCAGCGAGGTGCCAGGGGCTTTGTTTCTGCAATCGCTGCAGCCGCGCCTGGCGCGCCTGGGGCCCAAGCCCGACGGCCCCACCACGCTGACCTTGGAGCTACCCGCGCTGGCGCCGCTCTTGTTGCCGAACACGCCCTAAGCCCACGCGCGCTGTCCTTCAGCCTCGCAAGAACAGCCGATACACCGGGTTGTCGGTCTCGTCCACGCAGGGATAGCCCAGCGTCGCGACAAACTGCTTGAAGGCCTTGTCATCTGCCTTGGGCACTTGCAGGCCCACCAGGATGCGGCCGTAATCTGCACCCTGGTTGCGGTAGTGAAACAGCGTGATGTTCCAGTTCGGCCGCATGTGCGAGAGAAACTTCATCAGCGCCCCCGGCCGCTCGGGAAACACAAACCGCAGCAGCCGTTCGTCCTGGGCCAGCGTCGAGTGACCGCCCACCATGTGGCGGATATGTTCCTTGGCCAGTTCGTCGTGCGTCAGGTCCAGCGCCTCAAAGCCATGGCGCGTGAAGTTGTTGGCGATGCGCACCGACTCGCCCTTGCCCTGCGTGGTCAAGCCCACGAACACATGCGCCTTCGCCGCATCGCTGATGCGGTAGTTGAACTCCGTCACATTGCGCGGCCCGCCGGGCAGATCGCCAATCAGCGCGCAAAAGCGTTTGAAGCTGCCACGCTCCTCGGGAATGGTCACTGCCAGCAGCGCCTCGCGCTCCTCGCCCACTTCGGCGCGCTCGGCGACAAAGCGCAGGCGGTCGAAGTTCATATTGGCGCCGCACAAGATGGCGGCATAGGTCTGGCCCTTGGTCTTGTGCGTGGCCACGTACTGCTTGATCGCCGCCACGCCCAAGGCGCCTGCAGGTTCGACGATGCTGCGCGTGTCGACAAAGATGTCCTTGATCGCTGCGCACACGGCGTCGGTGTCGACGGTGATGAATTCATCGACCAGCTGGCGGCTGATGCGCCAGGTCTCCTCGCCCACCAGCTTGACCGCGGTGCCGTCTGAAAACAAACCCACCTCCGGCAAGGCCACGCGCCGACCTGCGGCCACCGACTGCATCATCGCGTCGGAGTCGTTCATCTGCACGCCGATCACGCGCACCTCGGGCCGCACCGCCTTGATGTAGTTGGCCACCCCGGAAATCAAGCCGCCGCCGCCGATGGCCACGAACACCGCGTCAAGCCGGTCGCCGGTGCTTTGAATCTGGCGCAGGATCTCCATCGCAATCGTGCCCTGCCCAGCGATCACATCCGGGTCGTCGAAGGGGTGGACGAAAGTCAGGCCCTGCTTGCGCTCGAGCAAGGCGGCATGCTCGTAGGCGTCGGAGTAGCTGTCGCCATGCAGCACCACCTCGCCACCGAGCGCGCGCACCGCGTCAATCTTGAGTTGCGGTGTGGTCACCGGCATGACGATCACCGCACGGGCGCCCAGCTTGCGGGCGCTGAGCGCCACGCCCTGGGCATGATTGCCGGCCGAAGCGCAGATCACACCCTTTTTGAGTTGCGCCGGACTTAAGTGCGCCATCTTGTTGTAGGCGCCGCGCAGTTTGAAGCTGAACACCGGCTGCTGGTCTTCGCGCTTG
>CANGSD010000201.1 GCA_947455875.1 Comamonadaceae bacterium | reverse complement strand
GGTGCGCATCATTGGCGGCTTGTGGAAACGCAGCAAGCTCAGCGTGTTAGACCGTCCCGGGCTGCGCCCCACCCCCGATCGGGTGCGCGAGACCCTGTTCAACTGGCTCGGGCAAGACCTCACAGGCTGGGAGGTGGTCGATGCCTTTGCCGGCACCGGCGCACTCGGCCTGGAGGCCGCCTCGCGCGGTGCCGCCCGAGTGCTGCTGGTCGAACAAGAGGCGGCGCAGGTCGACGCCCTGCGCGCGGTGGTCCGCCGACTTTCGGCGCAAGCGGTCACAGTGGAACGAGGCAACGCCATCAGCATCCTGCAGCGCCTGGCCCCGGCCAGCTGTGATCTGGTCTTGCTCGATCCACCTTTTGATGCAGGCCTGTACGACAAGGCCCTCGCCGCCGCAGCGCCCACGCTGCGCCCTGCAGGCTGGCTGTACCTCGAGGCCTCCACCACTTGGACCGAGGCCACCCTGGCGCCGCTGGGTCTGGTCCTGCACCGTCATCTGAAGGCCGGAGCGGTCCATGCCCACCTGCTGCAAAGGGCGCAGGCAGGCGCCGGGTCATAATTTCGCAGGAGCACCCCATGGCCATTTCTGTCACCGCCGTCTATCCCGGCACCTTCGACCCCATGACCCTCGGCCACGAGGACGTGGTGCGTCGCGCCTCGCAGTTGTTCGACAAGCTGATCGTCGTGGTGGCCGCCGGACATCACAAGCGACAGACCATGTTCTCGCTGGACGAACGCATGCAGATGGTGCGCGAACTGGTCAAGCCCTATCCCCGTGTCGAGGTCGAGAGCTTTGGCGGCCTGATGCGTGACTTCGTGGTCGGGCGCGGCGCCAAGGCCATGGTGCGTGGTTTGCGCGCGGTGACCGACTTCGACTACGAATTCCAGCTCGCCGGCATGAACCGCAGCCTCATGCCCGATGTCGAGACGGTGTTTCTCCCCCCCAGCGACAAGTACCAGTTCATCAGCAGCACCTTTGTGCGCGAGATCGCGTCGCTCGGTGGCGAGATCGATAAGTTTGTCTCGCCCCTGGTGCAGGCGCGCGTGGTGGAAAAAGTGCGCCAGGCCGGCACGACCACCTGACCCTGCGCCAGGCCTTCAGGTTGGGGGCTGCGGCCAGGGCCTCTGCGCGCCTCGAAGGTGCTCGTAGGCGCGCGCCACCTGCAGCACCCCCAGGTCGTCAAAGCGCTGACCCACGATCTGCAGCCCGATCGGCAGCCCGCTGGCCGTGTGCCCACAGGGGATCGACGCGGCCGGCTGCTCGGACATGTTGAATGGCACTGTGAATCCGATGTGCTCCAGCGGCCGCAGCGGATCGTTGGTGGGCGACGCCCACTCGGCGTCGAAGGCCGGCACCGGCGAGACCGGTGAGATCACATAGTCAAAGGGCTGGCAGGCCGCCACTGTCGCCACCCGAGTCACATGAAACTGGCTCAAGGCCCGGAAGGCCGCCTCACCGCTCATGCTCGCCGCGCTGTCGGCCCAGGCGCGGATATAGGGCAGTACCGTGTCGCGCGCCTGTGGTGTGAGTGCCTGCAGGTCGATGTGCGAGCGCATGCGCCAGGCATGGTCCATGCCATCGAGCATGGCCTGGGTCATGAAGGGCTTCATCAGCGTGACCTGCGCGCCCGCGCGCTCGAACAGGCGCGCCGCGGCCTCGATGGCTTGGCTGATGTCGGCGTGCACCGCCAAGCCGCAACCCGCCTCCAGCAGCAGGCCGATACGCAGGCCACGCACTTTCTCGGCGCCCACATCGAAGGTGTCCCAGGCGATGTCCTGCCGGGGCAGGCTCATGCTGTCTCGCGCATCGGGCCGACTGAGCACCTGCATGAACAGGGCGGCATCGGCCACCGTGCGCGTCATCGGACCGGCGGCGCGTCCGGTGTAAGGGGGATCGATCGGCACGCGCCCCAGGCTCGGCTTGAGCGTGAAGATGCCACACCAGCCCGCTGGCAGGCGTAGCGAGCCGCCGATGTCGGTGCCCACATGCAGGGGCCCATAGCCGGCGGCGGCCGCCGCGCCCGCGCCGGCGCTGGAGCCGCCGGGGGTCTTACGCAGGTCCCAGGGATTGCGCGCCAGCGCGTGGTAACTGGAAAGCCCCGACGACAACATGCCGTAATCAGGCATGGTGGTTTTGGCCAGCACCACCGCGCCGGATTCGCGCACGCGGGCTGCAGGTGGGGCGTCGGCGGGTGCCGGGACGGGCGTCACCGCCCGCGTACCCAGGGGTGTGGGGTCGCCTTGCGTGGCGATGTTGTCCTTGAGGGTGACCGGCACGCCGTCGATCGGTCCCAGTGGCTCGCCGCGCTGCCAACGCGCTTGGCTGGCGTGGGCCTGTTCGAGCACGCGCTCCGGCCGCAGCAGAAACAGAGCATGCAGATGCGGCTCCCAGCGTTCCACCTGGGCCAGCACCGACTGCGCCACTTCCACGGGGGACAGCGTACGGCTTCGGTAGGCGGCCACCATCTCGGTGGCCGTCAGCGCGTGCAGCGGTGTGCTCACGCCCAGGACAGCGCGGACAGGTCGTTGACGAACACCGGCATGTCCTTCCAAAGACCGCGCACGTTCTTGTTCGCGACGGTGACCCACTGCGGCTGATAGAGGAAGGCATGCACGCAGTCGTCGGCGATCAGGCGCTGGATATCGCCAATCAGCTTGGTACGGTCTTGCGCACGCGCAGTGTTCTTGTAGCGGGTGTACAGCTCGTTGAACTTGGGCGACTGGTAGTTCCAGTAGTAATCCGGCTTGGCGAAGTTGCCCATGTCGAAGGGCTCGACGTGCGAGATGATCGTTAGGTCGTAGTTCTTGTTGGTGAAGGTGCCCGAGAGCCACTGCGCCCATTCGACGTTTTGCAGCTTGGCATTGATGCCCACCTTGGCCAGCATGGCGGCGATCACCTCGCCGCCCTGGCGCGCATAAGGCGGTGGGGGCAGGGTGATCGTCAATTCCAGCGGCGAGGTGATGCCGGCTTCCTTGAGCAGGGCGCGGGCCTTGTCCGGGTTGTAGGGGTTCACGCCGGTGGTGTCGACATAGCCGGGCGCGCTGGGCACGTAGTGGCTGCCGATGGGGGCGCCATAGCCGTCGCCGGCCCCCTGGATCACCGCCTTGCGGTCGATGGCGGCCGCGATGGCGCGGCGCACACGTACGTCGTCCAGCGGTTTTTTCTTGTTGTTGATCGCGAGGATGGTCTTGGCGCGCGAGCCCGAGACCAGCACCTGAAACTTGGCGTTGCCATTGAACTGCGCCACGCTGCGCGGGGTGACGCGCGGGAAAGCGTCGATGTCACCGGCCATGAGGGCGGCGACCTGGGCAGCCGGGTCAGAGATGAAGCGGAAGCTCGCGCGCGGAATCTTGACGGCCGCGGCGTTGCGGTACTCGGGCCACTTTTTGAGGGACACCGACGAGCCTTTGACCCAGTTATCCAGAACATACGGCCCGGTGCCCACAGGGCGGGTGGCGTTGGTGTCCGCGCTCTTGGGTTCGACCATGATGGCCGTGGCTTGGCCCATGAGGAACAGGAAGTCGGGGTCTAACTCCTTGTTGATGATGACGAGCGTGTGTGCGTCGACGGCGCTCACGGCCTCCATCGTGGCGAAGGTGCGCTTGTCTTTGTTGGTGCTCTTGTCGGCGCCCGCGCGCAGGAAGGAAAAGCGCGCGGTCTCGGCGTTGAAGGCCTCGCCGTTGTGGAACTTCACGCCTTTGCGCAAGCGAAACGTGTAGGTACGCAGGTCGGGCGAGACCTCCCAGCTTTCGGCCAGCAGGGGCGAGACGCTGCCATCTGGGTTGATCTTGGTGAGGGTCTCGTAGATGTTGTAGTGGGTGATCTCGGCGATGGCGGACGCAGCGCCTGCCGTGGGGTCCAGGCCCGGGGGCTCCAGGGCCATGGCCAGGGTGAGGCTGTCCTTCCTGCCTTGAGCCAGGGCGGCGCC
>CANGSD010000200.1 GCA_947455875.1 Comamonadaceae bacterium | reverse complement strand
TTGCTCAGGCTGCCGTCGTTGGAAAACGTCCAGCCATGGAAGGGGCAGGTGAACGCGCGCGCATTGCCCGAGTCGGCGCGGCACACGCGGTTGCCGCGGTGACGGCACATGTTCAGGTAGCAGCCGATGCTGCCATCGGGCTTGCGCGTGACGATCACCGGGTCGCGGCCCATGTAGGTGGTGAAAAAGTCGTTCGGTTTGGGCAGCATGCTTTCATGCCCCAGAAGCAGCCAGCAGCGGGCGAAGATGCGCTCGAGCTCTTGCTCGAAAATCTGCGGGTCCGAAAAAATTCGGCGATCCAGATCGCCTTTGTGCAGGTCCAGCAGGTGTTGGAAATGAGTCTTCATGGGTGAGGCCCTTGGGCAGTCAAAGATCGAGAACCAGGCAGTCGCCCTTGGCGCGCGAGACGCACACCATGAGCACCTCGTTGGCGGCGCGTTCCGAGTCGGTCAAGACGACATCACGGTGGTCGGCTTCGCCCGAGAGAATTCGGCATTCGCAGGTGCCACACACACCCTCTTTGCACACCGAGGGGATGATCACGTCGTGTGCCTCCAGCACGTCCAGGATGGTGCTTTGCGCGGGCACCTGCAGCTCCAGGCCGCGCTTGGCCAGTTTGAGCGTGAACGCCTGCAGGCCCTCGGCGCTTGCCGCTGGCGCCGGCGCCTGAAACCACTCGAAGTGCACACGCGCAGGGTCGCGGTCGGCGCACAGCGCCTTCACGCGCTCCATCAGGCCGGCAGGGCCGCAGCAGTAAATATGGGTACGCGCTGGCGCCTGCGCCAGGGCGGCGGCTACATCGAGCGGGCCGCCACGCTCATCGTCAAAATGCAAGCGCACCGCGTCACCGCAGGCTTCGAATTCATCGACAAATGCGGCCGTCGTACGCGAACGGGCGGCGTAGACCAACTGCCAGGGTCTGCCACGTTGCTGCAGCTCGCGCGCCATGGCACGAATCGGTGTGACGCCGATGCCCCCCGCGATGAACAGCACCGGGTCTTCTGAATCCACCAAGGGGAAGTGATTGCGCGGCGCGCTCACTTCAAGCCGGGTGTCGGCGCTCAGCTCGGTGTGCACCCAGCGTGAGCCGCCCCGGCTGTTGGCATCCAGGCCGATCGCCAACTCGTAGCGGCCAGCGGCGGCATCGGCCGCATCGCTGATCAAGGAATACGCGCGCACCATGCCCTGGGGCAGGTGGACGTCAATGTGGGCGCCCGGGTCGAATCCGGGCAAGGCCCGGCCCTCGGGATGGGCGAGCGTGAGCTGACGCACGCCCTGCGCAATCGGCACGATGGCCTGGACCCGCACGGCGTGGCGCAGCGCGTGGGCCTGGGCCACCCCCTCATCGACTTGTTTATCACTCATGCCTGCAGCTTAGGGGGAGGTCAGCTGCCTCACAAGGTAGAATTTTCTTTCATCTGATAACCAAAACTTTTCAGTGAAACTGCAGCATCTTCGGGCCCTGGTCGCCATCGCCGAGAACGGCAGTGTGCGTGCGGCCGCGCGCAACCTGGGGGTGACGCAGCCGGCGCTGAGCAAGTCCCTGCAGCAGCTGGAGGCGTCCTTGAGCGTCTCGCTGGTCACGCGCACGGCGCGCGGGGCCACCCTCACGCCTTACGGACGCGCCGTGCTGGCGCGTGCTCAGGGCATCACGCAGGACCTGGATCGTCTGCGCGAGGAAGTCGAGCAAATGCGCGGCTCCCTCACGGGCGGGGTGTCGGTGGCCATCTCGCCCAGCCCCGCCAAGGTGCTCCTGCCGCAGGCCTTGCGCCGTTTCCACAAGGACTTTCCGGAGGTGCGGGTACGCGTGCGCGAGAGCGTCTACCCCGACACCCTGCGCATGCTGCGTGAGGGTCAGGCCGATCTGGCGGTGGGCGCCGTGCCCCAGTTGTCACGCGCGCTGACCGCCGAATTTCACAGCGAGACGCTCTATCGCAACACCTTGGTGGTCGCCGGTCGCAGGGACCATCCGATGGCAGCGGCCACCTCGCTAGCCGACTTGCTGGCATGTCAATGGCTGCAGCATGGTCCGGCCAACGGTCCTGGCGCCCTGCTCGAGCCGACCTTTCGCGCCCACCAATTGCCGCCGCCGGTGCCGCGCGTGCTGTCGGACTCCTACACCGCCTCTTTTTCGATCCTCGAGCACTCGGACACGCTGTCCCTGCTGCCCGAGCGTCTGATTCGGCACCAGCCCGGGCTGATCGCGCTGGCGCTACGCGAAGCCATGCCCACCTGGGACGTGTCGATGATTTTCCGCGCCGCCTCGCCTCTGACGCCTGCCGCCCAGGGGCTGGCCCAGGCGCTGCGCCGTACGCCGCCGCGCGACTGAATCGGCGGCCGACTCAGGTGCGCAGCGGCAGGCCGATCAGCGCTTGCAGCGCTTCGCGAGACAGGCCCTCGACCGCGTCGATCAGAAGCAAGCCCTGCGGGCCGCATTCGAAGGTGGCCAAGTCGGTGTACACGCGCTTCACGCAGGCCAACCCCGTCAAGGGATAGGTGCATTCGCGCACGATCTTGCTCTCGCCGGTTTTGGTGAGCAGGTCCATCATCACCCAGGTCTGACGCGCGCCAGTGGCCAGGTCCATGGCGCCGCCCACCGCGGGAATCGCGTCGGGTTCGCCGGTGTGCCAGTTGGCCAGATCGCCCCCTTGCGAGACCTGAAAAGCCCCGAGGACGCAGATGTCCAGATGCCCCCCCCGCATCATGGCGAAGCTGTCGGCGTGATGAAAAAAGGCACCCCCGGGCAACAAGGTGACCGGCTGCTTGCCGGCGTTGATCAAGTCGTAGTCCTCGCTGCCTGCGGCAGGCGCTGGCCCCATGCCCAGGATGCCGTTCTCGGACTGCAAGATCACTTCAATGCCAGGCGGCAGGTGATTGGCCACGGTCGTGGGCATGCCGATGCCCAAATTGACATAGGCACCCTCGTAAATGTCCTGCGCCACGCGCTTTGCAAGTTGGTCTTTGGTGCGCCGGGTGTAGGTCATCGTGATGCTGCCTGAATGAAGCCTCCGGCCTGCGTGGCCGTACGGGGTACCTGCACGATCGCCTTCACGAAGATGCCGGGTGTCACGATCGCCTCGGGGTCCAGCGCGCCTAGTGCCACCACCTCGTGCACGCTGGCCACCGTGTGACGCGCCGCCATGGCCATCACCGGCCCGAAATTGCGTGCCGCCTTGCGATACACCAGATTGCCCCAGCGGTCGCCGCATTCCGCCTTGATCAAGGCCAGGTCGCCCGCAATGGGGTGTTCGAGGACATGCATGCGTCCGTTGATCTCTCGCGTCTCCTTGCCTTTGGCCAACGCCGTCCCATAGCCGGTGGGCGTAAAAAACGCTCCGATACCGGCGCCTGCAGCGCGTATGCGCTCGGCCAGATTGCCCTGGGGCACCAGCTCCAACTCGACGCGGCCACTGCGATAGAGCGCGTCGAACACCTGGCTGTCGGCCTGCCGCGGAAAGCTGCAAATCACCTTGCGCACACGCCCGGCCTTGAGCAAGGCGGCCAAGCCATGCTCGCCGTTGCCGGCGTTGTTATTGACGACGGTGAGGTCGCGCGCGCCTTGCTCGATCAAGCCGTCGATCAACTCGCCCGGGATGCCGGCCGTGCCAAAGCCGCCGATGAGGACGGTGGCACCATCGCGCACGCCCTGCAGGGCGTGCGCCACGCTGGGGGATATCTTGTCGATCATGGGGTCAGGTGGTGGCGTTGCCGGGTCGGCTCTGAATCGCGCCCACGCGTGCGTTGGGTCGCTGCGGCTCGCTGGCGGGCGTTGCCTGCGGATTCAGAATGAAGTCGTATTCGAGCAGGTAGGTGCCATCGGGCTGCATCACCCAATCAGCCACGAGGGACTGGCGCACGCCAAAGACGGCGTCGGAATCCAGATAGACGTCGTCGCTGCGAAAGACATGGGTGATCAGCCGCTCGTAGCCGGGCGCCGTCA
>CANGSD010000199.1 GCA_947455875.1 Comamonadaceae bacterium | reverse complement strand
CGCTGTTTCGGGTGGATGCGCCCGCGCGGGGCAAGAAGGCCGCCTCCAAGAACTACGCGCTCGACGAAGGCGAGCTCACCGCCATCCTCGACAAACTACGCAAGGAAGGTGTGCGCGAAGGCGCCTGGACCATCAGCCGCTTCAAGGGCCTGGGCGAGATGAGCGCCGAGCAGCTGTGGGAGACCACCCTCAACCCCGACACCCGCCGCCTGCTGCCGGTGCAACTGGGCGCGTTTGACTTTGCCGGCACCGAAGCCCTGATCACCAAGCTCATGGGCAAGGGCGAGGCCGCGGCGCGTCGCGAGTTGATGGAATTGCACGGCGACTCGGTCGACGTCGACATCTGATGAACGGATCACGCGCCACGGCCGTTGCCCCCCGCGTGGCGCCGCGCGTGCGCCTGCGGCCCACGCTGCAAAGTGATCTGGACTACGTGCTGACCCTGGAGCAAGACCCGCAGAATCTGCCCTTCATCACCCCCTGGGAGCGCACGCAGCATGAGGCCGCGATCCGCTTTCCGGATTTTCGTCACTTCATCATCGAGAGCGGTGACGCGCTGGAGGCGGCGGGCTTTCTGATTCTGATTGGTTGCAAGAGCCACCATCGCTCGCTCGAACTCAAACGGATGGTGGTGCAACACCAGGGCGAGGGCGTGGGCCGCGCCGCGCTGCGCGTGGCCAAGAAGGTGTCCTTTGATGATCTGGGCGCACACCGTTTCTGGCTCGATGTCAAAACCCACAACACCCGCGCGCGTGCCCTCTACGACACCGAAGGTTTCGTGGTCGAGGGCGTGCTGCGCGAATCGGTGCGCGCGGCCGCAGGGTTTGAGTCGCTGACCGTGATGTCCATGCTGGCGCCGGAGTTTGCGGATCGCCGCGCGCGCGCGCTGGAGTTGCCGGCATGAATGCGTGCCGCGTGGATCTCGACACCCGCCGCTCCGCGACGGGTGCGGCGTGGCCTCTGGGCTTGGCGCTGACCTCCTTGCTGTTTTTCGCGACCACGCCTTTGCGTGCCGAGATCTGGGGTTATGTGGACGCGCGCGGTGTGGCCCACCTGGCCGCCGAGAAATTGGACGACCGCTATGAACTCTTCTCGCGCGGCAGTGCCTCGTTCTCGGTGGGCGAGGTGGCCGGCGAATCCAGGGCCGAGTCAAGAAGCGAGGCGCCCGTCGAGGCGTTGCCGCAGCCGGAAGTCCCACCCCCCTTGCCACCGCAACTGGTCAAGTTCTTCGAAACTTCGGCGGGTTACCGCCAGGCCCAGCCCCTGCTGCGCGATGCCTCGCGCAGCCAAGGCGTCGACTATGAATTGCTCAAGGCGCTGATCGTGGCCGAATCCGGTTTTGATCCCAAGGCGGTGTCGCCTAAGGGCGCGATCGGTCTGATGCAGGTGATGCCCGCCACCGCCGAACGCTGGGGCGTGCGCGGCGACGCCAAGTTGTCCATCGAGAAGAAGCTGGCCGACCCGCAGCTGAATGTGCGCACCGGCACCCGCTATTTGCGTCACTTGATCGGGCTGTTCCCCGATCGCCTGGATCTGGCCCTGGCCGCCTACAACGCGGGCGAGGGCGCGGTGCAGCGGGCTGGCAACCGCATCCCGCCCTATCGCGAAACCCAGAACTATGTGAAGACGGTGATGCACCTGTACGCCATGCTCAAGCCCCCAGCGCCCGTACGCGCGGCCCCCGCTGCGGCGGCTGCGCCGGCGCCGGCGCGACGCGTACGCATGGAGCTGCCTGGGCAGGTGCCCGGGCGTGCCAACATGCCGCCGCCGCTCACCTCACCGTCTGCGACCCCGAACGACTGACACGACCGTCCCGATTGACCTGACTGACCCCCTAAAGACCCCATGGAGCAGGACCTCATTTCTCTCGCCGCCGGTGGCGACGACGACGCCCAACTGGATCTGGCCAGCTACGCGCAGCGCGCCTACCTTGAATACGCCCTCAGCGTGGTCAAGGGCCGCGCCTTGCCCGATGTGGCCGACGGCCAAAAGCCGGTGCAGCGCCGTATCTTGTATTCGATGGCCCGCATGGGCCTGGCCTTCTCGGGCGCAGCCGGGGCCAAGCCGGTCAAGAGCGCGCGCGTGGTGGGCGATGTGCTGGGTCGCTTTCATCCGCATGGCGACCAGGCGGCCTATGACGCCCTGGTGCGCATGGCCCAGGATTTTTCGCAGCGCTATCCGCTGATCGACGGCCAGGGCAATTTCGGTAGCCGCGACGGCGATGGCGCGGCGGCCATGCGCTACACCGAGGCGCGACTGGCCAAGATCACCAACCTGCTGCTCGAAGAGATCGATGAAGGCACGGTCGATTTCCGGCCCAATTACGACGGCAGTGCCGAGGAGCCGGTGCAACTGCCCGCGCGCCTGCCGTTCTCGCTGCTCAATGGCGCCAGCGGCATCGCGGTGGGTCTGGCCACCGAGATCCCCAGTCACAACCTGGCCGAAGTGGCGCAGGCCTGTGTGGCCCTGATCAAGAACCCCAAGCTGGCCGACGAGGAGTTGTTCGCCCTGATGCCGGGGCCCGACTATCCGGGCGGCGGTCAGATCATCAGCGCGGCCTCCGACATCGCCGAGGCCTATCGCACTGGCCGCGGCTCGCTCAAGGTGCGCGCGCGCTGGAAGATCGAAGACCTGGCGCGCGGCCAGTGGCAGTTGGTGGTGCACGAGCTGCCCCCGGGCGTGAGCAGCCAGCGCGTGCTCGAAGAAATCGAGGAACTGACCAACCCCAAGGTCAAGGCCGGCAAGAAGGCCGTGTCCCAAGACCAGCTGCAGCTGAAACAGACGGTGCTGTCGGTGCTCGATGCCGTGCGTGACGAGTCCAGCAAGGACGCAGCGGTGCGTCTGGTGTTCGAGCCCAAGACCAGCCGCATTGAGCAATCTGAATTGATCCAGGTGCTGCTGGCGCACACCAGCCTGGAGACCTCGGCGCCGATCAACCTGACTCTGGTGGGCCTGGACGGCCGGCCGGTGCAAAAGTCCCTGCGACTGATGCTGGACGAGTGGATCGCGTTTCGTCAGCGCACGGTCGAACGCCGCTCGCGCCATCGCCTGGACAAGGTGCTCGATCGCATCCACATCCTCGAAGGCCGGCAGCTGGTGCTGCTCAATATCGACGAAGTCATTGCCATCATCCGTGGCAGCGACGAGCCCAAGCTGGCGCTGATCGAGCGTTTCGCCCTCAGTGAGCGCCAGGCCGAAGACATCCTCGAGATTCGTCTGCGCCAATTGGCGCGCCTGGAGGCGATCAAGATCGAGCAGGAGCTCGCCAACTTGCGCGAGGAACAGAAAAAGCTCCAAGAGATTCTGGAGAGCCCCGCGGCCCTGCGCCGACTGATGGTCAAGGAGATCGAGGCCGACGCCAAGCAGTTCACCGACGCACGCCGCACCCTGATCCAGACCGAGAAGAAGGCCGTGGCCGAAGTCAAGGTGATCGACGAGCCGGTGACGGTGGTGGTCTCGCAAAAGGGCTGGGTGCGCGCGCGCCAAGGCCATGGCCACGAGGCGGGCAGCTTCGCCTTCAAGTCGGGCGACGGTCTGTATGCGACCTTCGAGTGCCGCACGGTCGACACGCTGCTGGCCTTTGGCAGCAATGGCCGGATCTACACGCTGGCGGTCTCCACGCTGCCGGGCGCGCGTGGCGACGGTCAGCCCGTCACCAGCTTCATCGAGCTGGAGGCCGGGACACAGGTGGCGCATTACTTCGCGGGCGCTGCGACGTCGATGTTGTTGCTGTCCACCTCGGGCGGCTATGGCTTCATCGCCAGCGTCGAAGACATGACTTCACGTCAACGCGCAGGCAAGTCCTTCATCACCTGCGCCGCGGACGAGAGCGTGTGCCGACCCTCGCCGGCGCAGGTGGCGCCAGGCGCGTCGGCCACGCATGTGGCCTGCGCCTCGACCGGCGGTCGTATCCTCACTTTCGAGATCGGCGAACTCAAGCACCAGCCCAAGGGCGG
>CANGSD010000198.1 GCA_947455875.1 Comamonadaceae bacterium | reverse complement strand
GGTGCCATCGAGCAGCGAACCCGGATCCGTGATGCGACGCTCACGCAGCTTTTGAAACTCGCGCATGCCTGAGGCGAAGATGCGCTCCATCGGACCGACCTTCTTGGCGTTCTTCACGGCCGATGCAAAGAGCTCGTTGAGCGTGGCGCCCGAGTAAAAAGACTCCTCGAACTCCTCGTTCAGGGCCTTGACCCGCTTGAGGTCAAACAGCTTGCGAAAGATCGCGGCCCAACTGGCCAGCGACACCAGTATCAGCAAGACCATGACGGCCTGCACCACGAAGCTGGCGTTGAGTACCAGGTGGAGGATGGACATATTGGGATTCATGGCGGCGGGGCCTGGAGGGCCTGGAGGACGTTGTCGGGGATTTTCGCAGGGCTCATGGAGGCGACGTCAACCCACCCGATACGGATGGTGCCAGTGGCCAGAAGCTGGCCGTCGCGGGCGTGTCGGGCTTCCTGCGCGATCGTGAGGCTGGCGCGGCCTGCGGTCTCGATGCGCGCGCTCACGTGCAAAAGATCATCGAGCACCGCCGGTCGCAGATAACGTACCGCGGTGTCGGCCACCACGAACATGCCACCGGCCTCCTCGCGCAGCGCCTGCTGCGACACGCCCAAGGACCGCAGCCACTCGGTGCGAGCGCGCTCGAAGAACTTCAGGTAGTTGGCGTAGAACACGATGCCGCCGGCATCGGTGTCTTCCCAGTAGACGCGGATCGGAAACTCAAAGGCCATCGTCGTGCCTCACACCATCGCTGCGCGCAGCGCCTGCAGGCGCGCGACGGCCCCTTGCAATTGCGCCATCGAGCTGGCCGTGGAAAAGCGGATGAACCGCGCGGTATCGGCGGTGCCGAAATCGCGCCCCGGGGTCACGGCCACATGAGCCTTGTGCATGATCTCGAAGGCCAGCTCCCAGCTGCTGGCAACGCCCAGGCGCTTGCACCAGTCGCTGCAGTCGGCCCAGGCATAGAAGGCACCATCGGGCACCACCGGCACGGGCAGGCCCAGGGCCTGCAGCTGCGGGATGAAATAGTCGCGCCGCGCCTTGAACTGCGCGCGCCGGCGCTCGTATTCGGCCAGGCTCTCGGTCTCGAAGCAGGCCAGGGCGGCGTGCTGCGATACGGTGCTCGGGCAGATGAACAGGTTTTGTGCGAGCCGCTCGATCACTTCAACCAGGGCCTCGGGCACCACCAGCCAGCCCAGTCGCCAGCCGGTCATGTTGAAGTATTTGGAGAAGCTGTTGATGCTGATCACGTCATCGCCCAGCGCCAGGCCGCTGGCGCCAAAGGTGTCGTCGTGGCTCAGGCCCAGGTAGATCTCGTCAAGCAGCAGCACGCCGCCGCGGCGCCGGACCACCTCGTGGATGCGCGCGAGTGCCTGCGGGTGCAGCGAGGTGCCGGTTGGGTTGGACGGCGATGCGAGCAGCACGCCGCGCGTGCGGGGGCCCCAGTGAGCCTCGACCTGTTCGGCGCTCAGTTGGAAGCGTTCGGCTGCCGTGGTCGGAACCATCACCGCTCGGCCTTCGGCGGCCTGCACAAACTGGCGGTTGCACGGGTAGCTGGGGTCGGGCATCAGCACCTCGTCGCCGGCCTCGATCAGGGCCAGGCAGGCCAGGTGCAGGGCGGCCGAGGCGCCGGCCGTGAGCACGATGCGACGCGCCGGTACGTCGATCCCGAAACGCGTACGGTACCAGCCGCTGATACGCTCACGCAGCTCGGGCAGGCCGGTCGCGGCGGTGTACTGGGTGACGCCCTCGCGGATGGCGCGCTGCGCGGCGGCCTGCACCCGGGGCGGCGCGGTGAAGTCGGGTTCGCCGATGTTCAGGAAGATCATCGGCCGGTCGGTGCCCTGCACTCGCTGCGCGAGTTCGGCAGCGGCCTTGGCCACCTCCATCACGTAAAAGGGCTCGATACGCTGGGCCCGGCCCGCCAGGCGCAAGGGGGATGCGCTGGAGGCGGCTGTCATCACTGGGCCCGGGCGGTGGCGCGGTCCGCCTCGACTTCTGTCGGGCGCAGACTGGGCGCTAGACCATTGAGGACCGCGTTCACGTACTTGTGACCGTCGGTGCCACCGAATTCCTTGGCCAACTCGACGCATTCGTTGATCACCACGCGCCAGGGCACATCGGCCGCATGCAGAAACTCATAGACGCCGATCCACATCACGGCGCGCTCGATGGGCGAGATCTCCTCGAGCTTGCGATCGAGCAGGGGCAGCACCCGGGCATCGAGTTCGGTCGCTTCGCGCACGCAGCCATGCAGCAACGCGTCGTAGTGCGCCGAATCGGCCTTGTGAAAACCTGCCAGATCGCGCGTGAACACGTCGATGGCCTGGGCCTCGTTGCCGCCCACCAGATGCTGGTAGAGGGCCTGCAGCGCGAATTCGCGCGCGCGGGTGCGGGCCGATTTGGCCGAGGCCTTGCGGGCGCCGGTGGCGGTCTTGCCTGGGGTGAGCTTGGCGTCGGTCATGCGGCGTTTCCGATTTGTTCGACGAGCCTGCACATCTCGACCACCACACGGGCGGCGTCGACGCCTTTGTCGGTCTGGCGGGCCAGGGCCTGCTCCAGGTTCTCGGTGGTGAGGATCACGTTGGCAATTGGCAGGCGGTAGTCCAGGCCGACGCGCGTGACCCCTGCGGCGGACTCGTTAGCCACCAACTCGAAGTGGTAGGTCTCGCCGCGGATGATGCAGCCCAGGGCGATCAGGGCGTCATAGCCGCCACGATCGGCCAAGGCCTGCAGGGCCAGTGGGATCTCCAGGGCGCCGGGGGCGAAGACCTGAGTGATGTCGTCGGCCTGGACGCCCAGGCGGGTCAGTTCGTCGCGGCAGGCGGTGGCCAGCGCATTCGTGATGCTGGCGTTGAAGCGGGCCTGGACGATGCCGATCTTCAGGCCTTGGCCGTCCAGCGACTGCGCCTGCCCCTTGTCTGCGTCTTGCATGGGTGTGTGTTCCTTGTGGGTGACGCGCTCAAGCGGCCGTGGTGTAGCCAGCGACTTCCAGACCGTAACCGGTCATGCTGGGCATACGGCGCGGCGTGCCCAGAAGCGTCATGCGCTGCACGCCGCATTCGCGAATGATCTGGGCGCCGATGCCATAGGTGCGCAGGTCCATGCGACCGCGCTCGGGGGCTTGCGCCGAGCGTGCCGTCCCCTCGAATTGCGCGAGCAATTGCGCGGCGGATTCGCCGGCATTGAGCAGGACCACCACGCCGCGGCCCTCGCGCGCCATGTGGCCCAAGGCGGCATCGAGACTCCAGGAGTGCATGGTGCGACCCACCTCGAGGGCATCGAGCACCGACAGCGGCTCGTGCACACGCACGGGCACCACATCTTGTGGCTGCCACTGGCCCATGACCAAGGCCAGGTGCAGGCCCTGGCTGGGGGTGTCTTGCCAGGCGTGGGCGGTGAACTCGCCATACGCAGTTTTGAGGGGGCGTGAGCCGATCTTGCGCACCAGGGATTCATGGCGGCTGCGGTACTCGATCAGGTCGGCGATGGTGCCGATCTTCAGGCCGTGTTCGGCGGCAAAGACCTGCAGATCGGGCAGGCGTGCCATGGTGCCGTCGTCTTTCATGATCTCGCAGATCACCGACGAGGGGGTCAGGCCCGCCATGGCGGCCAGGTCGCAGCCGGCTTCGGTGTGACCCGCGCGCATCAGCACGCCGCCGTCCACCGCCTGCAGCGGGAAGATGTGCCCGGGCTGCACCAGATCTTCGGGGCGCGCATCTTTTTTGACCGCCGCTTGCACCGTGCGGGCGCGGTCGGCCGCAGAAATGCCGGTGGTCACGCCCTCGGCCGCCTCGATCGAGACGGTGAAGGCGGTGGCATGCTTGGTGCCATTGCGCGTGGCCATGGGCGGCAGCTGCAGGCGCTCGCAGCGTTCACGCGTGAGCGTCAGGCAGATCAGGCCGCGGCCGAAACGGGCCATGAAATTGATGGCCTCAGCGCTGACATGGTCGGCGGCCAG
>CANGSD010000197.1 GCA_947455875.1 Comamonadaceae bacterium | reverse complement strand
GGCCCTGCTGCAGCAGGCCCACGAGGTGCGCTATGACCCGCAACTGGTCGATCAGCCCGAGGCGCTGCTGCAGGCCGCCGCCGATGTCGATGCGTTGATCGTGCGCAATCGCACCCAGGTGCGCGGCGAGCTGCTGCAGGCGCTGGCGCGTTGCAAGGTGGTGGGCCGACTCGGTGTGGGGTTGGACAACATCGATGTGCCAGCCTGCCAGGCGCGGGGCATGCAAGTGATCCCCGCTACAGGTGCCAACGCGCTGTCGGTGTCCGAGTATGTGATCGGCACGGCCATGCTGCTGCTACGCGGTGCCTACCAGTCGCAGGCCGCGATGGTGCAGGGGCAGTGGCCCCGCAATGCCTTGTCGTCGGGCCGTGAGATCCATGGCAAGACCCTGGGTCTGATTGGCTACGGATCGATCGGCCAACTGACCGCCCGACTGGCTCAGGCCCTGGGCATGCGGGTGCAGGCGCACGACGCGCTGATGGCACCGGACCATCCGGCCTTTGCGTCCACGGGCGTGCAAGCGGTGAGTCTGGACACGCTGCTCGCCTCGTCGGACGTGATCAGCCTGCACGTGCCGCTGCTGCCGTCTACGCAGAATTTGATCAACGCGTCGCGGCTGGCGCAGATCAAGCCGGGCGCGATTGTGATCAACAGCGCGCGCGGCGGCGTGGTCGATGAGGCCGCGGTGGTGGCTGCACTACGCAGCGGCCATCTGGGTGGCGCGGCGCTCGATGTGTTCGAGCAAGAGCCGCTCAAATCCGGGGCGATGTTTGCCGATTGCCCGAACCTGATCCTGACCCCGCACATCGCGGGTGTGTCGCTCGAATCGAATGAACGCGTGAGCGATTTGATCGCCCGCAAGGTGCTGGAAGTTTTCGCATGACCGCTCTCACGCTCGCCCAGGCCCATGAGTGGGTCGAAAAAGTTCTCTTGCACTGTGGTGCCCACGCCGGCATGGCCGCCGCGACTGCGCGCTCTCTGGTGCTGGCCGAGGCCCAGGGCATTGCCTCGCATGGCTTGTCGCGGGTGCCGCAGTACGCCACCCACCTGAAGAACGGACGTGCCAACGGTCAGGCCGTGGCCCAAGTGGCGCGGCGCAAGGGCGCGGCGCTGCTGGTCGATGCCCGCCAAGGTCTGGCCTTCGAGGCCTGCGAGCTGGCGGTGCGCGAGGCGCTGACGGTGGCCCGCGAGATGGGTGTGTGCTTTGTGGGCGTGAGCAACAGCCACCACTGCGGGGTGCTGGTTGATCATCTGCGGCCGGTGGCCCAGGCCGGGCTTGTGGGCCTGGCCTTCGCCAATTCGCCTGCGGCCATGCCCGTGGCCGGGGGGCGGCACGCGATCATGGGCACCAACCCGATTGCCGCGATTTTTCCGCGCCAAGGGCATGACCCCTTGATGATCGATCTGTCGTTGTCCGAAGTGGCGCGCGGCAAGTTGATGGTGGCGGCCAAGGAAGGCCGTTCGATCCCCCTGGGCTGGGCGCTCGATGCGCAGGGCCAGCCGACGACCGACCCGAAAGCTGGCATGGCCGGCTCAATGCTGCCGGTGGGCGCAGCCAGCAGCCCCAAGGGCGCGATGCTGGCGCTGGTGGTGGAGTTGCTGGTCACCGCGGTGATCGGCGCGCAATTCGGTTTTGAGGCCTCCTCGTTCTTCGTCGACGAGGGCAATGCGCCGCGTATCGGTCAGGCCTTTTTGGTGATCGATCCAGGTGCACTCGGTGGGTCCGCCTCCTACTTCGAGCGCATCGAGGTGCTGATTCGCGAAATGCTGGTCGACGACGGCGTGCGTCTGGCCGGTGCGCGCCGACTCGCTCTGGAGCGCGCAGCCGCCGAAAAAGGCGTGAACATTCCCGACGCCTTGATGGCGCAGTTGCAGGCGCTGGCACGCTGAAAAAAAAGACGCATGACGTCTTGATCACGAGGTAGACATGGTGTTCAAACTTCTCTCTTCCGAGCCGCTGCACGACCCGCTGGCCGCGCCCGCGCCCACGCAAGACACCACGGTCAAGTGCACCACCTGCTACATGTGCGCCTGCCGCTGCGGCATCCGCGTCCACCTGGCCGACAGCCCGGACGGCCCCCAGGTGCGCTACATCGATGGCAACCCCGAGCACCCCCTCAATCAGGGCGTGATCTGCGCCAAGGGCTCGTCGGGGATCATGAAGCAGTACTCGCCGGCTCGCCTCACCCAGCCGCTGCTACGCAAGCCCGGGGCCGAGCGCGGCGCTGCGCAGTTCGAGCCCATCTCCTGGGAGCGCGCCTATGACATCCTGACCGAGCGTCTGGGCAAGATCCGCGCGACCGACCCCAAGAAGTTCGCGCTCTTTACCGGACGCGACCAGATGCAGGCCTTGACCGGCCTGTTCGCGCGCCAGTTCGGCACGCCCAACTACGCCGCGCACGGCGGCTTTTGCTCGGTCAACATGGCCGCCGGCATGATCTACACGGTGGGCGGCAGCTTCTGGGAATTCGGTGGGCCCGATCTGGAGCGCTCCAAGCTCTTCGTCATGCTGGGCACGGCCGAAGACCATCACAGCAACCCGATGAAGATCGCGATCTCGAAGTTCAAGCGATCGGGCGGGCGCTTCATCTCCATCAACCCAGTGCGCACCGGTTACTCGGCGATTGCCGACGAATGGATTCCGATCAAGCCGGGCACCGATGGCGCCCTGCTCATGGCGCTGCTGCACGTGCTGCTGCGCGATGACCTGATCGACCATGCCTTTCTCAAGCGCTTTACCAATGCGCCCCAGCTGGTGGTGCTCGACGAGGGGCTGCGCGAAGGCCTGTTCGCCTTCGACCCCGACCCCGCCAAAGGCCCGCCGGGCGATGGCCGCAACCCGCACAACAAGCTGGTGTTTGACAAGGCCAGCGGCCGCATCCTCAACGCCTACCCCGAAGGCATTGCCGACGGCTGCGACCCGGCGCTCGAGGCCCCGGCCGAGGGCTACTACACGCTGGCGGACGGCACGCGGGTGACCCCCGCCTTTCAGCTGCTGCGCGATCGGGCCGCGACCTGCAGCCCGCAGTGGGCCAGTGCGATCACCGGCATCCCGGCCGCGCGCATCGAGCAGCTCGCGCATGAAATGGGCCACGCCGCCCTGCAACAGGCTTTTGAATTGCCCATCCCCTGGACCGACGCCTGGGGCAAAGAACATCCCAGCACCCAGGCGCGCCCGCTGGCCTTTCATGCGATGCGGGGCCTGGCCGCTCACTCCAACGGCTTTCAGACCGTGCGCGCCCTGGCGGTGTTGATGAGTGTGCTTGGCACCATCGACGCGCCCGGCGGCTTCCGCCACAAGGCGCCGTACCCGCGCCATATCGTGCCCAACTACCGGGCCTTCAACGACCCGGAGATGGTCAAGCCCAACACCCCGCTCAACGCGGCCCCGCTGGGCTTTCCAGCGCATCCCGATGAACTGGCCATCCTTCCGGACGGACAGCCGCTGCGCATCGACCATGCCTACTCCTGGGAGCACCCGCTGTCGGCGCACGGGATGATGCACAACGTCATCACCAACGCCGTGCGCGGCGACCCCTACCGCATCGACACGCTGATGATGTTCATGGCCAATATGGCCTGGAACAGCACCATGAACACCCAGGGCGTGCGCGAGATGCTCAATCGCAAAGACGCAGCGGGCGAGTACATGATCCCCTTCCTGGTGGTGTGCGATGCCTTCCAGAGCGAGACGGTGGCGTTTGCCGACCTCGTCCTGCCTGACACCACTTATCTGGAGCGTCACGACGTGATGGGCATGCTGGACCGCCCGATCTCTGAATTTGACGGCCCGGTCGATTCGGTGCGCATTCCGGTGGTCGAGCCGATGGGGGAGTGCAGGCCTTTCCAGGAGGTCCTGATCGAGCTGGCTTCGCGCCTGAAGTTTCCCGCCTTCACCACCCCCGAGGGCGAGCGCAAGTTCAAGGGCTACACCGATTTTGTCGTCAACTTCCAGCCCCAGCCCGGCATAGGCTTCCTGATGGGATGGCGCGGCAAAAACGGTGACGAGCATCTGCG
>CANGSD010000196.1 GCA_947455875.1 Comamonadaceae bacterium | reverse complement strand
GGGTCTGCGAGTGACTCAGGTACAGGCGCTTGCGCGCCCGCGTGATCGCCACATACATCAGCCGTCGTTCCTCCTCCAGGCCCTCGTGTTCGGCCATCGAGCGCTCGCTGGGAAACAGGCCTTCCTCGAGCCCAGTCACGAACACGCAATCGAACTCCAGCCCCTTGGCCGAATGCACCGTCATGAGTTGCACCGCCTCTTGTCCGGCCTGCGCCTGGTTGTCGCCGGATTCGAGGGCTGCATGGGTCAGGAAGGCTGCCAGCGGCGACAGCGTCTCCCCCGTGTCGGCCACGATGTCGGGTGGCGCGTCGCCCAAGGGCGCATCGAGCAGCGGCTGGTTCGGATCAAGCCCCTGGCTCGCGGGCGATTGCGCCAGTTCGTCCACCGGCAGGGCCACCGCGTCGCGTCCGAAGCCCTCTTGCGTCACGAAGCTCTCGGCGGCGTTGACCAGTTCTTCCAGGTTCTCCACCCGGTCGGCGCCTTCGCGTTCGGCCTTGTAATGCTCGATCAGCCCCGCGTGCTGCAGCACCAGCTCGATGATCTCGCGCAGGGTCAGGCCCTGGGTCTGCTCGCGCAGCACATCGATCTTGGCCACAAAGGCGCCCAGGTTGGCGCCGGCCTTGCCCGTCGTCGCGCT
Source organism: Comamonadaceae bacterium (assembly GCA_947455875.1). The sequence continues at coordinate 3,395 of CANGSD010000196.1, read as the reverse complement.
CACCGCATCGTGCAGCGAGCAGCCAGCGGCACGCGCTGCATCCTGCAGCTGCTCGATGCTGCGCGCGCCGATGCCGCGCGGCGGGAAATTCACCACCCGCAGAAACGAGGTGTCGTCGTGCGGGTTCTCCAAGAGGCGCAGATAGGCCAGCGCGTGCTTGATCTCGGCCCGCTCGAAAAATCGCAGGCCCCCATACACCCGATACGGCACACCGGCGTTAAAGAGGGCGGTCTCGATCACCCGGCTTTGCGCATTGCTGCGATACAGCACCGCAATCTCCTGGCGCGGAACGCCCCCCGAGAGCGGATCATGGTCGCCACGCACCAGGTGCCGCGCTTCGTCGACCATCCACTGCGCCTCGGCCAGATCGGTGGGCGCCTCGTACACCCGCACCGGCTCGCCAGGGCCCTGGTCGGTGCGCAGGTTCTTGCCCAGACGCCCCTTGTTGTGACTGATCAACTCGTTGGCTGAATCCAGAATGTTGCTGAAGCTGCGGTAGTTCTGTTCCAGCTTGATCTGATGGCGCACCTCGAACTCGCGCACGAAATCGGCCATATTGCCCACGCGCGCGCCGCGAAACGCGTAGATGCTCTGGTCGTCATCGCCCACGGCGAACACCGCGTTTTTCTCGCCACAGAACACCTTGATCCAGGCGTACTGCAGCCGGTTGGTGTCCTGAAACTCGTCGATCAGGATGTGGCGAAAGCGCCGCTGGTAGTGCTCGCGCACCGCCGCGTGATCCCGCATCAGCTCGTAGCTTCGCAGCATCAGCTCGCCGAAATCGACCACGCCTTCACGCTGGCATTGGTCTTCATAGAGCTGGTAGATCTCGACGCGTCGGCGGTCTTCGTCATGCCGGATCGTCACATCGCCGGGGCGCTGGCCATCTTCCTTGCAGCCGTTGATGAACCACTGCGTCTCCTTGGCGGGAAAGCGCTCGTCGTCAATGTTGTACTGCTTCATCAGCCGCTTGATTGCCGACAGCTGGTCCTGCGTGTCCAGTATCTGGAAGCTTTGCGGCAGATTGGCCAGCTTGTAGTGGGCCCGCAAAAAGCGGTTGCACAGGCCGTGAAAAGTCCCGATCCACATCCCGCGCACATTCACCGGCAGCATGGCGCCCAGGCGCGTCATCATCTCCTTGGCGGCCTTGTTGGTGAAGGTCACCGCCATCACGCCGCCGGGCGACACCTGCCCGGTCGACAGCAGCCAGGCAATCCGGGTGGTCAGCACCCGCGTCTTGCCCGAGCCGGCACCCGCCAGAATCAGGGCATGTTCGGCGGGCAGGACGACCGCGGCGCGTTGTTCCTCATTGAGTTGGCGCAGCAGGGGGGCATCGGGTGCGGCGGTCGAAAACGGCGAGACATCAAGGGACATGGCGCATTGTAGAAAGCCCCCGCCGTACAGGCCTTAGAATCGACCACCGGGCCCAAGCATTGCGGCCCGGTTTCTTTCGGCCGGGCCAACATCCAAGCGCTCTCCTGTTCCTCAAACAGTTTCACGGAGCCTGGTATGGAAATCTTTGATTACGACAACGTCCTGCTGTTGCCACGCAAGTGCCGCGTGGAAAGCCGTTCCGAATGCAACGCCGGCGTCGAACTCGGCGGCCGCACCTTCCGCATCCCGGTGGTGCCGGCCAATATGAAAACCGTGGTCGACGAGTCCATCTGCCTGTGGATGGCGCGCAATGGCTACTTCTACGTCATGCACCGGTTCGACCTCGACAACGTCGCTTTCGTGCGCCACATGCACGCGCAGGGCGCCTACGCCTCCATCTCCCTGGGCGTGAAGGCTGCCGACTACGAGACGGTCGACACGCTGGCCGCCCAGGGTCTGGTGCCCGAGTACATCACCATCGACATCGCCCACGGCCATGCCGACACGGTGCAGCGCATGATCGCCCATTTAAAGCACAAGCTACCCACCAGCTTTGTGATCGCTGGCAACGTCGGCACGCCCGAGGCCGTGATCGATCTGGAAAACTGGGGGGCGGATGCCACCAAGGTCGGCATCGGCCCTGGCAAGGTCTGCATCACCCGCATGAAGACCGGCTTTGGCACCGGCGGCTGGCAGCTGTCAGCGCTCAAGTGGTGTGCCCGCGTGGCCACCAAACCCATCATCGCCGACGGCGGCATCCGCGAGCATGGCGACATTGCCAAGAGCATTCGCTTTGGCGCCACCCTGGTCATGATCGGCTCCATGCTCGCCGGCCACGAAGAATCCCCCGGCCAGAGCGTCGAGGTCGATGGCAAGCGTTACAAGGAGTACTACGGCAGTGCCTCCGACTTCAACAAGGGCGAGTACAAGCACGTCGAAGGCAAGCGCATCCTCGAGCCGATCAAGGGCCGTCTCGCCGACACTCTGCGCGAGATGGAAGAAGACGTCCAAAGCTCCATCAGCTACTCGGGCGGTCGCACGCTCATGGACATCCGCAAGGTCAACTACGTGATCCTGGGTGGCGACAACGCAGGCGAGCACCTGCTGATGTAAGCCTCGGGCGTCTCAATCCGCCAAGAGATCCAACGCCAGGCGATTCAGACGGTGGCCCGGCGCGGTCAGCGCCTCCACCACGCTGAAGTGGTTCAACCCCGGCAGCGCCTCGCACACCGGCACGTGGGTCCGTCCCCAGGCGCGGCGGATCATCTCGTTGTGCCGCAGAAATTCCATGCTCTCGCTGCCGCCCACGACGGCGGCCAGTTGCCCCTGCGGGGGCGGCGGCAGCAGCGCGGGACTGGCCTGGCGCACCTGGCTCGGAGTCAGTTGCAAAGAGGCTTGTAGCGAGGGCGTACGGCGTACCGGCTCCAGGTCAAACAGACCCGAAATCGACAGCGCGCGCGTCACCAGCTGGCGGGGCAGGGCGCGGTCATGGCGGTTCCACAGGCAGGTCAGCATCATCGCGGCCAGGTGCCCGCCGGCCGAATGGCCCGCCACGCTGATCCGACTCGGGTCGCCGCCGTGCTCGCCGACATGGCGCCAGGTCCAGGCGATCGCGCGCACCATCTGCATCACGATCTCCGTGAGCGGCACGTTGGGACATAAGTCGTAATTGGGCACCACCACGCAGGCGCCGGCCTCGGTCCAGGTCGGCGCCAAGAAGGCGTGCTCCTTCTTGTCCATCGATCGCCAGTAGCCGCCGTGGATGAAGACCACCACCGGCGCGCCCGGCCGCTTCGCGGGAAACACGTCCAGCCGCTGGCCGGCCGAAGGGCCATAGGGGATGTCCAGGGTACAGGCCTGGGTGGCCCGCACCCGCTCGGAGTCGCGCGCCCAGCGCTCGAAATGCGCCGCGTGATCCGGCACCCGGGCGCGGTTGTTGTACATCGCTTCGAGCCAATCGGGATCGTCGTGCTTCATGGGGTCTCCTGGGGGCGTGCAAAAGCCTATCCTAAAGTGCACAG
>CANGSD010000195.1 GCA_947455875.1 Comamonadaceae bacterium | reverse complement strand
CCCCAGTTGTAGGCGGCCAGCGCCAGGTGCCAGTCGCCGAACAGGCCGTACAGCTGGTGCAGGTAATCCAGGGCGGCGCGGGGGGACGCCAGCACGTCGCGTCGGTCATCGCGGAAGACGTGCTGACGCAACGCGTATTCCACCCCGGTGGCGGGCATGAACTGCCACATGCCCGCGGCGCGCGCGCTCGAGACCGCTTGCGGGTTGAAGGCGCTCTCGATGTAAGGCAAGAGGGCCAGCTCGGTGGGCATGCCGCGCCGCTCGAGTTCCTCGACGATGTGAAACAGGTACTTGCGTGAGCGCTCGGTCATGCGCTGGATGTAGTCGGGGCGGCTGGAGTACCACTGCTCGTGCTGGCGCACGAGATCGCCTTCGAGGGCGGGCATCGCAAAGCCGCGGCGGATGCGGTCCCACAGATCGGGCGGCGCCTCCAGCAGGGCGACGCTGCTGCTTGCTGCTTCGGCGGCGGTGATGGGCTGAAGTGGTCCGGCGGGCAGTACCGCGTTGGCAGGGCGCGTGCGTGCGGCATCCGCAGCCGCAGGGGCAGCGGGGGCCAAGGGGGACGCGGGCGTCGCCCCTGCCGCTGCGGCCGGCGTGGCAGAAACCACCGGTGCGCTGGCCTCGGGCGACAGCTCGGGAGCGACGGCGCAACCCGCCAGGCTCAGGGTCAGGGCCAGGAGGGCCAGCAGCGGCAGGGGTTTCATTTGAATTCGTTCTTCCATTGGCGGATCGCGGCGAAGACAGCGGCCTCGTCGCCGGGGTCCGCGCCGTTGAAGGCCTGCGCAGCACGAACCACCTCGGGTTCACGCGTGCGCAGGAAGGGATTGATCTGCTGCTCCTGCCCGATCGTCGAGGGCAGGGTGGGCTGGTGTTGACTGCGTAGCGCCTCGCAGTGCGACAGGTAATGGATCAGTTTTTCGTTCCCGGGTTCCACGGCCCGCGCGAAGCGCAGATTCGACAACGTGTACTCGTGGGCGCAGCATACCCGCGTCGCGCCGGGCAGGGCCGCCAGGCGATCGAGCGAGGCCAGCATCTGCGCGGGTGTGCCTTCAAACAGTCGGCCGCAGCCCCCCGAGAACAGGGTGTCACCGCAAAACAGCAAGGGCGTGTCACCCACGTTCGGGCTGAAATAGGCCACATGGCCCGCGGTGTGGCCGGGTACGTCGATCACCTGCCAGGTCAGGCCCAGGGCGGTCACGGTGTCGCCTCCCCTCACGGGCTCGAAGGGCGGTGGGATGGCTTCGCTGGCCGGGCCATAGACCACTGCGCCGGTGGCTGCGCGAAGGGCCTGCACGCCGCCGGTGTGGTCGCCGTGGTGGTGCGTGACTAGAATCGCGTCCAAACGCGCGGCAGCCTGCCGCAATCCGGCAAGCACCGGTTCGGCGTCCCCAGGGTCGACCACCAGCGCCCGTTGCCCGTCTTGCAACAGCCAGAGGTAGTTGTCCTGGAAGGCCGGCAGGGGAAGTAACTTCATGAGCGAGCGGATTATAGGAATGCAGCAGTGGTTCGACTCCCCTGCGGGGCGCTACCTCCTGGGGTGGGAGCAGGCCGCCTTCGACGAATCGGTGGCCGACATCTTCGGCTACCACGCGATCCAATTGGGCCTGCCTGTGGTCGAGGCCTTGCGCGCCAATCGCATGCCCCATCGCTGGTTGGGCCTGGAGCACGGTGCCGACGCGTGTGGGCGCAGCCCCGATGTCTACCTGGACACCCACACCCTGCCTTTTGAGGCTGCCAGCCTGGATCTGGTGCTGCTGCCGCACACCCTGGAGTTGAGTGTCGATCCGCATGCGACCTTGCGAGAGGTCGAACGCGTGCTGGTGCCGGAGGGGCGCGTGGTGATCTGCGGCCTGAACCCCACCAGCCTGTGGGGCCTGCGCCAGCGGCGCGCGCACCTGTGGCGGCGCTTGGGCGTGGGTGAATTGTTCCTGCCTGAGCCGGGCGAGTTCATCGGCTATCGGCGTCTGCGCGATTGGCTGCGGCTCCTGAACTTCGAAGTGGAAGTGGGACGCTTTGGCTGCTGGCGGCCGGCGTTCACCACGGACAAGTGGCTCGATCGCTTCGATTGGATGGACCGCCTGGGTGAGCGCTGGTGGCCGATCCTGGGCGCGGCCTATTTCATCGTGGCGGTCAAGCGCGTGCGGGGTGTGAAGCTGATGGGGGCGTCCTGGAAGCGTCGCGCCAAGATCGCGGCCGCGCCGGTGCCGCTTGCGAACCGTGAGACGCGTATCCAGAAAACAAAAAGGCTTTCGTGAACCCGATCGAGATCTACACCGACGGCGCCTGCAAGGGCAATCCTGGCCCGGGCGGCTGGGGCGTGCTGCTCAAGGCCGGCGGCACCGAGAAAGAATTGTTCGGGGGTGAAATGGCCACCACCAACAACCGCATGGAACTCATGGCGGTGATTCAGGCGCTGTCGGCCCTGAAGCGCCCGTGTGAGGTGACGCTATTCCTGGACAGCCAGTACGTCCTCAAGGGCATCACCGAGTGGCTGCCCGGTTGGAAGGCCAAGGGCTGGCGCACGGCCAGCAAACAGCCGGTGAAGAATGTGGAGCTGTGGCAGCAGCTCGATGCGTTGGTGCAACAAGGCGGTCACCGTATCGACTGGCGCTGGGTGAGGGGCCACAACGGCGATCCGGGCAATGAGCGCGCCGACGCATTGGCCAATCGCGGCGTGGATTTAGCGCAGGGGCGTTGAGACGCGGGCTTGCCAGTAGGCGAGCGCGGTCGTGGGTTGCACGTAGTGGCCCCAATGTGGGAACGGTCAAGCACTGCTACATTGGCCGGTTGGGCAATTTCGCTGTGCCCGCCTTGTCATAAGAAAGTTCCTGTCGCATGGCTTCCAAACCGCTTTACCTCGTCGTGGCCGTTGTCGGCATCGGTGCCGCCTCGGCCGCTGCGTGGTGGTACCAGAACCGACCCGCGTCTGCGCAGACGGCGGTGACTGCCGACGGCAGGCCCGCCGCGCCCGCAGCAGGCGCGCCGGCCTCGGCGGCTTCCGCGCCTGTACGGGTGCCCGGGGTCGAGGTCGCTCAGGTGGCAGTGGCGCGTTTGGTGGACGACGCCCAGACCGTGGGCACGTTGCGTTCGCGACAGAGCGTGATCTTGCGGCCCGAGGTGAGCGGGCGCGTCGCCCGCATCAATTTCCGCGATGGCGATCGGGTGCAGCGTGGGCAGGTCATGGTGCAACTCGATGACGAACTGCCTCGCGCCCAAGTGGCGCAGGCCCAGGCCGAACTCTCGATCGCGCGCGCCAACCACAAACGCAACCAGGATCTGGTCGCCCAGAACTTCATCAGCCAGCGCTCGGTCGACGAAAGCGGCGCCTCGCTGCAGGTGGCCGAAGCCAAACTGGCACTGGCCCGTGCGCAGGCCGACCGGCTTCGCATCCTCGCGCCGTTTGACGGCATCGCCGGCCTGCGCAGCATCAACGTCGGCGACTACCTCAAAGATGGCGCTGACATCGTCAACATCGAAGACCTCGACGCCATCCTGGTCGACTACCGTCTGCCTGAACGCTTTCAGACCAAGGTGCGCAAGGGCCAGGTCGCCATGGTGGCGATCGATGCTTTGCCCGGACGCAAATTCACCGCCGTGGTCCAGGCTGTCGACCCCCTGGTGGATGCCAACGGGCGATCGGTCGGTGTGCGCGGTTGCATCGACAACCGCCAGCAGCAACTCAGTCCGGGCATGTTTGCCCGCGTGACGGCGGTGTTCGGCGAGCGGCTGGAGGCGCTGGTCGTGCCTGAGGAGGCCATCGTGCCCCAGGGTCCGCGGCTCTTCATCTTCAAGGTCGTCCCCGGCACCGAGCCCGAGAGCCGCATCGTGCAGCGCACCGAGGTCAAGGTGGGTATCCGCCAGCCGGGCCGGGTCGAAATCATCGAAGGCCTGAAGGCGGGTGACACCGTGGTGACCGCGGGCCAGCAGCGGCTGCAGCGCGATGGCATGGCCGTGCGCGTGGTCGACGTGCCCCGCGGCGGTCCCGGTGGTCCGGCTGGCCCGGCGGCACCTGCCGCTTCGGGCGCTGCCAGTGCGGCGGTG
>CANGSD010000194.1 GCA_947455875.1 Comamonadaceae bacterium | reverse complement strand
CTCGCGGCGCATCACCACCGCCACTTGCACATTCGGGCGCGCGCTCATGACGCCACCTCGCTCGCCGCCTGCAGGCGCACCGCGCAGTACTTGAACTCGGGGATCTTGCCCACCGGATCCAGGGCCGCGTTCGTGAGCAGGTTGGCCGCGGCCTCGGCATAGGCAAAGGGCATGAACACCGTGCGATCGGGCGTGCCATCGTCGCGGCGGACATGGCAGCGCACTTCACCGCGCCGCGATTGCAGCCGCGCCATCTGACCCGCCACCAAACCCATGCGGGCCAGCTCGCGGCCATTGAGCGAGGCAGTAGCCACCGGCTCGATCGCATCGAGCACCGCGCTGCGCCGGGTCATGCTGCCGGTGTGCCAGTGTTCGAGTTGGCGGCCCGTGATCAGAATGAGCGGGTAATCGGCGTCAGGGCGTTCATCGGCCAGCACGATCTGCGCGGGCACGAGGTGCACGCGGCCGTCGTCGGTGGGAAAGTGATCGGTGAACACCACCGGCTGGCCGGGGTCGTCTTCGCTCAGACACGGATAGGTGACCGCGCCTTCGCGCTCCAGCCGCGCCCACGAGATCCCCGCGATCGCGCCGTGCATGGCCTGACGCATTTCCTCATACACCGCAGCCACCCCGGCATGCGCGCCGGGGTAGTGCCAGGCCAGTCCCATGCGCCGCGCCATCTCCTGGATCAAGGCCAGGTCGGGGCGCGCGTCGCCGGGCGGCTCGATCGCCTGCCGCCCCAGTTGCACGGTGCGATCGGTGTTGGTGACGGTGCCCGTCTTCTCCGGCCAGGCGGTAGCAGGCAAGACCACATCGGCCAGCCAAGCGGTCTCGGTCAGGAAAATGTCTTGGACCACCAAGTGCTCCAGCGCCGCCAGCGCCGCGCGGGCGTGGTTCAAATCCGGATCGCTCATGGCGGGGTTCTCGCCCTGCACGTACATGCCGCGCACCTTGTGCGGGTCGGTGTCGGGCGCCAGGGCCTTATGCATGATTTCGACCACGGTGTAGCCCGGATGGTCGTCCAGGCGCGCGCCCCAGAACTGTTCGAACCACGCGTGTGCGCCGGCATGGTCGACCCGCTGGTAGTTGGGGAACATCATGGGGATGAGGCCGGCATCGCTGGCCCCCTGCACATTGTTCTGACCGCGCAGCGGATGCAGGCCGCTGCCCGGCTTGCCGATCTGACCGGCCACGGCGCACAGCGCGATCAGGCAACGCGCGTTGTCGGTGCCGTGCACATGCTGGCTCACGCCCATGCCCCACAGGATCATGGCGGACTTCGCCTGCGCAAAGGCGCGCGCCACCTCGCGAATGCGCGGCGCGGGCACGCCACACACCGGCGCCATCGCCTCGGGCGAGAACGACGCGACGCTGGCTTGCAAGGCCTCGAAGTTACTCGCGCGCTGCGCGATGAAGTCGCGATTCGCCAGGCCCTCTTCGATGATGGTGTGAATCATCGCGTTGAGCAGGGCGACGTCGGTGTCGGGGCGAAACTGCAAGGTGCGCCAGGCATGACGGCCGATGTCGGTGATGCGCGGATCGGCCAGCACGATCTTGGTGCCCTGGCGGGCCGCGTTCTTCATCCAGGTCGCCGCCACCGGATGGTTGGCCGTGGGGTTGGAGCCGATGATGATCACGAGCTCGGCTTGCGCCACATCGCCCACCGGGTTGCTGACCGCCCCCGAGCCCACGCCCTCGAGCAGCGCCGAGACGCTGGAGGCATGGCACAGGCGCGTGCAGTGGTCGACGTTGTTGCTGCCAAAGCCGGTGCGCACCAGCTTCTGAAACAGGTAGGCCTCTTCGTTGGTGCCCTTGGCCGACCCAAAGCCCGCCAATGATTTCGGGCCGTGGGTGTCGCGCAGCGCCTTCAGACGGCCGGCAGCAAAGTCCAGGGCCTCGTCCCAGCTGGCTTCGCGAAACACCTCGTGCCAACGCGCAGGATCGCGCGTGCCCTCGGCATCTTTGGGTACGCCAGGTTTGCGTATCAGCGGGCGAGTGAGGCGATCGGGGTGGTGCGCGTAATCGAAGCCAAAGCGCCCCTTGACGCACAAGCGCCCCTGGTTGGCCGGGCCATCGCGCCCCTGCACACCGACGATGCGCTGGTCACGCACCTGGTAGGTCAGTTGGCAGCCCACGCCGCAGAAGGGGCAGACTGAATCGATCTCGCGGTCCACCGCCTGCGAGCCCACCATCGTCTTGGGCATGAGCGCACCGGTGGGGCAGGCCTGCACGCACTCGCCACAGGCCACGCAGGTGCTGGCGCCCATGGGATCGGACAGGTCGAACACGATCTGGCTGTCGGCACCACGGCGCGCGTAGCCGATCACGTCATTGACTTGTTCCTCGCGGCAAGCGCGCACGCAGCGCGTGCATTGGATGCAGGCATCGAGGTTGACCGCCATCGCAGGGTGCGACAGATCCGGTGCGGGCGCCTCGCGGCGCAGGGCGACCAGAGACGCACGGGGTGTCACACCCAATTCGTCGGCCCAGGCGCTCAGCTCGCCGTGCTGACCCGGCGTGTGGGACTTTGCATCGCCCTGCACGGCATCCGCTGGCCCGTCATTCCACTTGTAGCCCTGCGCCGGCAGATCCGCCAGCAGCATCTCCAGCACCATCTGCTGGCTCTTGGTCGCGCGTTCGCTACGGGTCTGAACGTCCAGGCCCGGCGTGACGGCGCGGCAGCAGCTGGGGGCCAGCACACGCTCGCCAGCCACTTCCACCACGCAGGCGCGGCAATTGCCATCGGGGCGCAGGCTCTCGCTGTAGCAAAGATGCGGGATGCGCACGCCCAGGCGCGTCGCGGCCTGCAAGACGGTCTCACCTTGCACCGCCTGAACGTCTTGTCCGTCCAGGCGAAACGACACCAGGGGTAGGTCAGGCGACTTCATCGGGGAAATAGATCTGTACGCAACGAATCGGATTGGGCGCGGCCTGGCCCAGGCCGCAGATGGACGCATCAGCCATCACCTGGCCCAGGTCGCTCAAGGTGGCATGGTCCCAGTGCGGCGCCTGCATCAGGCGCGCCGCCTTGTCGGTGCCGACCCGGCAAGGCGTGCACTGGCCGCAGCTTTCGTGGGCGAAGAAACGCATCATGTTCAGGGCCGCGTCGCGCGCGCGATCGTGTTGGCCCAAAACGATCACGGCCGCCGAGCCAATGAAGCAGCCATGCGGCTGCAGGGTGTCGAAGTCCAAGGGCACATCGGCCAGGCGCGCCGGCAGGATACCGCCGGACGCACCCCCGGGCAGGTAGCCATAGAGCGTGTGGCCCGGCGCCATGCCGCCGCAGTATTCGTCGACCAGCTCGCGCAAGGTGATACCTGCGGGCGCCAGCTTCACGCCGGGCTCGCGCACCCGACCGCTGACGCTGAAAGAGCGCAAGCCCTGTCGGCCATGCCGGCCTTGGCTGGCAAATACCTGCGGCCCGTCTTGCAGCAGCGTGCGCACCCAGTACAGGGTCTCGAAGTTGTGTTCCAGCGTGGGCCGACCAAACAAGCCCACCTGCGCGATGTAGGGCGGGCGCAAACGCGGCTCACCGCGCTTGCCCTCGATGCTTTCGATCATGGCCGACTCTTCGCCGCAGATATAGGCCCCGGCGCCACGACGCAGATGGATCGCGGGCAAGCCAAAAGGCGGATCGGCCTGCAGACGCGCCAGCTCGGACTGCAGCAGGGCGCGGGCGTCGTGGTATTCGTCGCGCAGGTAGATGTAGATGGCCTCCACACCCACGACGTGGGCCGCAATCAGCATGCCTTCCAGGAAGCGGTGCGGATCGCGCTCAAGGTAGTCGCGGTCTTTGAAGGTACCCGGCTCGCCTTCGTCGATGTTCACGGCCATCAAGCGGGGCGCGGGCTGCTCGCGCACGATGCGCCACTTACGCCCCGCCGGAAAGCCTGCACCGCCCAGACCGCGCAGACCGGCGTGTTCGAGTGCGGTGATCACCGACTCCGCATCACGCTCGCCGCTGACCACCGCCGCCGCCAGCGCGTAGCCACCCTGAGTGCGGTAGGCGTCGTAACCCGGGGCCTGCGGCACGGCCGCCAGGTCGGCGCCG
>CANGSD010000193.1 GCA_947455875.1 Comamonadaceae bacterium | reverse complement strand
GCATGCCACCGTGCAGGCCTGGGCCGCCTCCGAGGCCATCACCGCCCTCGTGCGCGAGCTGGCCCTGCAATCGCAGCTGGTGGGACGCGACACCGACCACTGGCTGCTGCGGGTCGAGCGCGAATCCCTGAACCAGCCCGCTGCGCGCGAGCGCCTGCAGGCGGCGCTGCACGCGGCCGGTCATGCCGTGACGCTGGGCGTCGAAGTCGGCGCGGTCACCGACAGCCCCGCACGCCGCAACGCCCATGCCGCCGTCGAGCGCCAGCGCGCGGCCGAGGCCTTCATCCTGGGCGATCCCTTCGTCCAGAAAATGATCCAGGACTTTGGGGCGAAAATCGTCCCTGGCAGCATCAAGCCCGTTCACACGAACGGCTCCCACAGCTAAAGGAAAACAGACATGTTCAACAAGGGACAACTGGCCGGCCTCATGAAGCAGGCCCAGGCCATGCAGGACAACCTCAAGAAGGCCCAGGACGAACTGGGAAACATTGAGGTCACCGGCGAGTCCGGTGCCGGCCTGGTCAAGGTCACCATGACCTGCAAGCACGACGTCAAGCGCGTGGCCATCGATCCCAGCCTGCTGGCCGACGACAAAGACATGCTCGAAGACCTGGTGGCCGCCGCCTTCAATGCCGCGGTGCGCAAGGCCGAAGAAACCTCCCAGGAAAAAATGGGCAAGCTCACCGCCGGCATGCCCGGTCTGCCCCCGGGCATGAAGTTCCCGTTCTGAGTGGCCGATCCAACGTGAGAGCGCAGCGCCGGGCCGCCCCAAGCAAGCTCGCACCCCCTCGGGGGGCAGCGACGGACACGCAGTGCCGAGCGTGGGGGCGCCATTGAGCCACAGTCTTCCCGCGCTGATCGAGGCCTTGCGCCGTCTGCCGGGCGTGGGCCAAAAGACCGCCTCGCGCATGGCCTACCACCTGCTGCAGCACGATCGCGAGGGCGCGCAGATGCTGGCCCAGGCCCTGCAGGTGGCCGCCAGCCGCACCCGCCACTGCGCCCTGTGCCACACATTCACCGAAGACGAGGTCTGCGAGACCTGCAACGACCCGCAGCGTGACCACAGCAAGCTGTGCGTGGTCGAAACGCCCGCCGACCAGTCGGCCCTGGAACGCACAGGCGCCTTTCGGGGCCTGTACTTTGTCCTCATGGGAAAGCTCAGCCCGCTCGATGGCATCGGCCCCAAGGACATCGGTCTGGCCAAGCTGTTCGAGCGCGCCACCGCGGGCGAGGTGCAGGAGGTGATCCTAGCCACCAACTTCACCGCCGAGGGCGAGGCCACGGCCCATGTGATCGGCGAGGCGCTCAAGACCCGCGGTCTGTCGGTCACGCGCCTGGCGCGCGGCGTGCCAGCCGGCAGCGAACTCGAATACGTCGACCTGGGCACCATCGCCCACGCGCTGGTGGACCGGCGCTAGCGCATTTGCATTTCGGCCCGAAAGGACGCCCCCCATGACCCTGACTTCCCTGACCCTCTCTCACGTTTGCGTGTTGATCGCCGCACTCTTGCCCATCGTCTGTGCCGGCTTGGCCAAGCGCGATGGCTTTGGCCGCTCGCCGCGCGAGGGCGGCTACGACAACGTCAACCCCCGGGCCTGGCAGGCGCGCCAGGAGGGCCCGGCGGCCTGGGCCTACGCGGCGCAGGCGAACAGCTTCGAGGCCTTGCCGTTTTTCATTGGCGCCGTGGTGATCGCCCACCAGACGGGGGCCGCCCCGGCTCTGGTCAATGCCTTGTCGGTGGCGTTTGTCGCTTTGCGTATCGCCTACATCGCGGCCTACCTCACCGGCCGGGCCAGCCTGCGCAGCCTGGTCTGGGTGGCCGCACTCGGTGTGAACATCGCCTTGCTGTTTTCCAGCCTGTTCTAGGGAAGTTCCCGACCTTCGGTGAAAACCCCGACGGGGATCGCCCCGATGCGCCTTCGCGGGGTGCGTCGTACGCTGGCGGCATGTTGGAGTCTGGCCCCTGCATCCGTCGACGCACCCTGGTGCAGGCCGTTGCGTTGTCGGCTTCGCTCTTGGCAGCGCCTGCCTTGCGGTCGCAGTCGCGCCTAGAGAAAACACGCATCGGCATCGCCGTTCCGGGCAAGGGCGAGCTTCACTACCTGCCCCTGACCATCGCCGAGCAACTGGGCTACTTCAAGGCCGAGGGCCTGGAGGTCGAACTGATCGACGGTGCCCCCGGCATGGCCGATGTCTCGTGCGGCACCTACGACCAGGTGATCGGCTTGCAGGCGCGCGGGCAGGGCGCTCAGGCCTTCGTGCTGCAGGGGCGTACGCCGGCAATCGCGTTGGGCGTCTCGACGCGCGCCGTGCCGAACTTTCGCGGGGTGACCGACTTGCGCGGGCTGCGCATCGGCATCTCCGCGCCGGGCTCGGCCAGTCACCTCATGGCCCATCGCGTGATGGCGCGTGCCGGCCTGCCCCCCAGCGAGGTCAGCTTCGTGCCGGTCGGCACGGCGACGCTGGCACAAGGTGCCTTGCGCTCCGGCCAGATCGATGCCTTGTGCAACCACGATCCCGCCATGACCGTGCTGGAGCAGCGCGCCGAGGTGCGCATCGTGAGTGACACCCGCACCCTCAAGGGCACCGAACAGGTTTTTGGCGGGCCTATGCCGGCGGCCTGTCTGTTCGCCCCGCAGGACTTCATTCAAAAGCATCCGCAGGTGTGCCAGGCCCTGGCCCATGCGACGGTGCATGCCCTGAAGTGGTTGCAGACCGCAGGGCCGCGCGACATCGTCAAGACCGTGCCCGAGGTCTATCTGCTGGGGGATCGTGCCTTGTACCTGGCCTCATTCGAGAAGCTGCGCGAATCGATCTCACCCGACGGCATCCTCAGCCCCGAAGGGGCGCGTACCGCGTTGCGGGCCTTGTCGGCCTTCGATCCGGGGGTGGCGGCGGCCCGGTTCGACCTGGCGCGTAGCTACACCAATCTGTTCGCCACCCGCGCCAAGGAGCGATTCAGGGCCTGAGCGCGCGGTCTTAGCGCGCGGTCTTGGCCGCTGCGACCTTGGTGCCGCCCTTGTTCGCGCGTGGCTTGGCTGCCGTCTTGGTGGCGCCGCTCGCCTTGGCGGCGCGCACCGGCAGTTCCAGGGTGATCGTCTGACCCGGCTTGAACTGGGCGGAGGCCTCTACCGCGTTCCAGCGCGCCACATCGGCGGCCTTGACCCGGTAGCGGGCGGCGATGGACGCCACGGTGTCTTGCTGGCCCGCCTTGACCGTGGTGCGGCGCACGCTGGCCTCGGGGGCCAGATTCAATTGGGCGGTGTCGGCGATCCGGCTGGTGACATCGGCCAACACCGTCGCGGCGCGTGGCGCGAGCACGGTGGATCCAGCGCGTATCAGCATGCGCGGGGGAATGTTGTTGATGCTGCGAAACTCGGCTTCGCTCATGCCCACACGCCGCGCCGCCTCGGCCACGCTCATGGTGGCGGGCGCGGTCCAGGCCGTCCAGCTCGCATAGCGGCCGGTGGTGTGGCCCTCGAAATTGCGCTGGAAGACCGTGGCGTTGTTCCAGGGCAGCAGGATTTGCGGCGTGCCAGCGGCCAGGATCACGGGGCGGTTCAGGGAGGGATTGAGCGCCTTGAAGTCCTCCAGCCGCACATCGGCCAGGCGCGCGGCCAGCGCGACGTCGATGTCGCGTGTGATGGTCACGCTCTGGAAGTAGGGGTGGTTCTCGATCAGGGGCAATTCCGCGCGGAACTGCGCCGGGTTGGCCACGATGTTCTTGACCGCCTGCAGCTTGGGCACGTAGTTGCGTGTCTCGTTGGGCATGTTCAGGTCGGTGTAGGCCGTGCCCAGACCCATGCGCTGGTTGCGGGCGATGGCGCGGCTGACGCTGCCCTGGCCCCAGTTGTAGGCGGCCAGCGCCAGATGCCAGTCGCCGAACATGCCATGGAGCTTTTGCAGGTAATCCAGGGCGGCGCGGGTGGACGCCAGCACGTCGCGTCGGTCATCGCGGAAGACGTTCTGACGCAACTCGTATTCCACCCCGGTGGCGGGCATGAACTGCCACATGCCCGCGGCCCGCGCGCTCGAGACCGCTTGCGGGTTG
>CANGSD010000192.1 GCA_947455875.1 Comamonadaceae bacterium | reverse complement strand
GCAACTCGGGCAGCTCGAAGGGCTTGATCATGTAGTCGTCGGCGCCCAGGTCCAGGCCCTGCACCCGGTCGTTGAGGCCGTCGCGGGCGGTGAGGATCAGGACCGGCATCGAGGCGCTGGCCATGTCGGGCCGCCGCAGCCGCCGGGTGAGATCCAGCCCGTCCATCCGGGGCAGGCCGATGTCGATGATGGCGGCGTCGAAATTTTCGGTGCGCAGCACCTCTTCAGCGCGCTCGCCGCTGCCCACCCAGTCCACCGCATAACCGGCGTCGGTCAGGCCGAGCTTGATCCCGCTGGCGACCATGAGGTCGTCTTCCACGAGCAGAAGTCGCATGGCAAATCCATCCTTTAGCACGACGGTAGCACATGATGTGATACCAAAGAAGTACTTTGTCGATGGAGGGGCTTTGCGCCCCGGCCGCCGCTCAGTGCGAGCGGATCATGGTGCCGAAGGCCTGGTCGGTGAGGATTTCGAGCAGCAGGGCGTGGGGCACCCGGCCGTCGATGATGTGGACGGAATTGACCCCGCTGCGGGCGGCGTCCAGGGCGCCGGCGATCTTGGGCAGCATGCCGCCCGAGAGCGTGCCGTCGGCGACGAGCTCGTCGATCCGGCGCGGGGTCAGGTCGGTCATGAGCTGGCCCGACTTGTCTAGAACGCCTGCAATGTTGGTCAGCATCAGCAGCTTCTCGGCCCGCAGCGCGATGGCGATGCGACCTGCCACCACGTCGGCGTTGATGTTGTAGCTCTCGTTGGCCTCGCCAAAGCCGATGGGGCTGACCACCGGGATGAACTGGTCGTCCTGCAGGGCCTGCACCACCGCCGGGTCGATGGACACAATGTCGCCCACCTGGCCGATGTCGTGTTCGCGGGAGGGGTCTTCCGAGTCCGCCAGCTTGAGCTTGCGCGCGCGGATCAGGCCGCCGTCGCGCCCGGTCAGGCCCACCGCCTTGCCGCCGGCCTGGTTGATCAGGCCCACGATGTCTTGCTGCACCTCGCCGCCCAGCACCCACTCGACCACCTCCATGGTCTCGGCGTCGGTCACGCGCATGCCCTGAACGAACTCGCCTTTTTTGCCCAGGCGCTTCAGGGCGGTCTCGATCTGGGGGCCGCCGCCGTGAACCACCACCGGGTTCATGCCCACGAGTTTGAGCAGCACCACGTCTTCGGCAAAGGCTTTTTGCAGCGCCGGATCGGTCATGGCGTTGCCGCCGTACTTGATCACCAGCGTCTTACCGTGGAACTTGCGGATGTAGGGCAGCGCCTGGGCGAGGATCTCGGCTTTGGCGGTGGGGGCGAGGGAGGACGAGTCGGTCATGGAAGGCGGTGTGTCGGGGGTCGGCAAATTGTGCCCCAAGGGGCTAGGCGTCTTAAGCGCGCAGCCAGCGCGGGACCTTGAAGCGCACGATGCCCAGATAGGCCACCACATAGCTCACGATGAACAGAGCGCAAAAGGCCATGAGTGTTTCGGTGTCGCGCCAGAAGACGACGGCCGGCACCGCCGCCATCAAGGCCAGCGCCCACAGATAGGGAGTGGTGCGGTTGTTGCGAACCAGCATACGACGAGCCACGTCATCGTGGGGCAGGGGCCGGACGATGCGCCGATAGATCAACTGGTGAAAGTGCAAGGCATCCGGCGCACCGGGTGACTGGCCGCGCGCGAGCTTGCGGTAGATCGAAAAGAGTGTCTCCCAGACCGGGTAAATCAGAAGCAGCGCCGGGAACCAGGGCGACACGCTGGCGTGACGTTGCACCAGGAGCACGCAGCCCACCGCGATCACCGCACCCCAGAGGTAAGCGCCGCCATCGCCGGCGAAGATCAGTCCTCGCGGATAGTTCCACACGAGGAAGCCCAGCGTGGCGCCAGCAGTGACCAGCATCAGACCCATGATCTCCCGGTCGCCCACCTGAAAGGCCACCCAGGCAATCGCCAGGCAACAGATCATGGCCACCATGCCCGCCAAGCCGTTGTAGCCGTCGATCAGGTTGAAGGCATTGGGCAGACCCGCCACCGCAATCACGGCCAACACGATGCCAAGCCATGGCGCGGCGGCCCACAGAGGTTCCAGCCAGGCCAGGTCCAATGGGCCGATATGAAGTCCGAGCAGGGCGGTGGGGACTACGCCGGCCAGCAGGGTCAGGAGCAAGCGCCAGCGTGCCGAGACCCGGTGGGTGATGTCCTCGGCCAACCCTGAACCCGCAGCAATCACCATCGCCAGCCACCACGCTGCCACGGTAGCAGGGGCGAGCAGGGCTTCGGGTTCGCTAGCGACCAAGCCCCAGGCCCAGCCCACCGAGCACCCCAGCATCATGGCCGCGCCACCGAGCCGGGGCACATGGCCGGCGTGGAAACGCTGCGGCATGTCCAGGCCGTAGCGACGCGCATTGGCTTGACCCATACGTCGCAACACGACACAGGCCAGGGCCGCTGTGATCGTGCTCAGAATGAAAAGGATCAGCATTCCTCGAATTTATCGGAAACAGCGGTATCCAAGAAACTTGTCCCCGTATTCAGGGCCGGCCCGCAAGTACTTCGCACAGCATGCGCTCCACGCCCACACGCCAATCCGGCGAGGACAGGTCAAAGGCCGAACGCAAGGCGGTGGTGTCCAAGCGGGAATTTTCCGGGCGGCGCGCCGGCGTCGGAAAGGCCTCGCTGCGCACGGGGTCGATGCGGTCCGATGTCGTGCGCAGCGCCACGCCCTGGGCTTGCGCGACCCCGAGCACCTGGCGAGCGTAGCCATGCCAGGTGGTCTCGCCCGCCGCCGCTGCGTGATACAGGCCCGCCCGTGTAGGCGTTTGCAAGGTCGCACGAATCGCATGCGAGGTGATGTCGGCCAACCAATCCGCGCCCGTCGGTGCGCCAAATTGATCGTCCACAACCTTCAAGCTCTCGCGCTCCTGCGCCAGACGCAGGATGGTCTTGGCGAAGTTGCTTCCCCGCGCGGAATACACCCAGCTGGTGCGAAAGATCAGGTGATGGGCGCATTCGCTTATCACCCGCTGCTCGCCCTCGAGTTTGGTCGCGCCATACACATTCACGGGGCCGGTGGGATCGGCCTCGCGCCAGGGGCGGTCGCCGCTGCCGTCGAAGACATAGTCCGTCGAAAAGTGAACCATCAGCGCGCCGCATTGGTGGGCGACACGCGCCAGCACGCCCGGCGCCAGGGCGTTGACGCGGTGGGCCGCTTCGCGATCGGTCTGTGCCTTGTCCACCGCGGTGTAGGCCGCCGCATTGACGATCACGTCGGGCCGCACCTGTCGCACGGTCTCGGCTAGCAGGTCTGGCTCGTTGAAGTCACAGGGCATGGACTCGCCGCGCGCGCCCAAAGCCACCAGCTCGCCCAGGGGCGCGAGACTGCGTTGCAGCTCCCAACCCAGTTGGCCGTTCTTTCCGAACAGCAAGATCTTCGTGGCGTGGCGGCTCCGCCCGCTTACTGTTTTTGCACCCACTCGCGGTAAGCCCCGCTTTGCACCCGCTGCACCCACTGCGGGTGATCGAGGTACCACTGCACCGTTTTGCGGATGCCGGACTCAAAGGTCTCGGCGGGCTTCCAGCCCAACTCGCGGTCGATCTTGCGGGCGTCGATGGCGTAGCGCCGGTCATGCCCCGGGCGATCCTTGACGTAGGCGATCTGGCTGGCGTAAGACGCGCCCTCTGCGCGCGGGCGCATGTCGTCGAGCAAGGCGCACACGGTGCGCACGATCTCGATGTTCGGCTTTTCGTTCCAGCCACCGACGTTGTAGGTCTCGCCCAGACGCCCCGCCGCCAGCACGCGGCGGATGGCACTGCAATGGTCCTTCACATAGAGCCAATCGCGCACCTGCATGCCGTCGCCATACACCGGCAGCGGCTTGCCCGCCAGCGCGTTGACTATCATCAGCGGGAGGAGCTGTTCGGGAAAGTGATACGGCCCGTAGTTGTTGCTGCAGTTGGTGGTGAGCACCGGCAAGCCATAGGTGTGGTGCCAGGCGCGCACCAGGTGGTCACTGGCCGCTTTGCTCGCGCTGTAGGGGCTGTTGGGCTCGTAACGGTGGGTTTCGGTGAAGGCCG
>CANGSD010000191.1 GCA_947455875.1 Comamonadaceae bacterium | reverse complement strand
TGACCGACGCGATCAAGGGGTACTCGGTCCGCTTGCGCCCGCATGCCAAGAGTCACCAGTGCCCGGAGATCGAGCGTCGCCAGATCGCGCAGGGAGCAGTCGGTGTCTGCTGCCAAAAGGTCAGTGAGGCCGCGGTTTTCGTCGAAGCGGGCATCGGTGACGTACTGGTCACCAACCAAGTGGTGGGCGCGCACAAGGCTCAACATCTCGCACGTCTGGCTCGGCGTGCGCGTATCGGCGTGCTGGTGGATGACGCACGTCAGGTCCACGACATCGCGCAGGCGGCCCAGGCCCAGGGCGTATCGATCGACGTCTATGTCGAGGTGGATGTGGGTGGCCGTCGCTGCGGCGTCGCACCGGGCCCGGATGTGGCCCGCCTGGCGCGTCTGATCGCCGACCAGCCCTCCCTGCGTTTCGCAGGGCTGCAGTGCTATCACGGGTCGGCGCAACATCGCCGCACACCTGCCGAACGCGCCGAGGCGATTGCGCAGGCCAGTGCTGCTGCCCGCCTGAGTCGTGACCTGGTCCAGGCCGAGGGTCTGGCGGTGGAATGCATCACCGGCGCAGGCACTGGCAGCTTTCTTCTGGAGCGCGACTCGGGGATCTTCAATGAACTCCAGCCGGGCTCTTACATCTTCATGGACCGCGACTATGGCGACAACCAGCGCGCGTCGGGTGACATCGCCTTCGAGCATGCGCTGTTTGTGCGCACCGCCGTGCTCAGTCATACGCTGCCAACCCGAGCGGTGGTCGATGCGGGTCTCAAGGCCTCCGCGATCGATTCGGGGCTACCCACGTTCTGGCAGCGTCCCGACCTCCATTACGTCAAGGCCGCCGATGACCATGGCGTCATCGAAGTCGCGCCCACCGGCCCGCTGGCGCTGGGGGATGTCCTGATGCTGGTGCCTGGCCACTGCGACCCCACGGTCAACCTGTACGACGAGTTGGTGTGCATTCGGGGCGACCGTGTCGAGGCCGTGTGGCCGATCGCTGCGCGCGGCGCGCTGCTCTGACGCACCTGGACAGCGGCGTCTGATTCGGATCTTGAGCGTGTGATCAGGTCTGGCCTTCAACAAAGGCCAGCACCTCCTGCAGCATCCGCCGCACCGTAGGTTGAACGCCTGCGGCTTGCTTCGGTAGATAGTCAAACGGCCACGCCTCCTGCATGTAGCAGCACTGCGTCATCTCCAACTGGATGGCGTGGATGCCCTGCGCGGGTTGGCCATAAAAGCGCGTGATGTGCCCGCCTTTGAAGCGGCCATTGAGCACGGCGGTGTAGCCCGCCGCCTGTTGGCCGATCGCGAGCAGGCGTGCGGCCAGGCCCGCGTCGCAGCTGGCGCCATCGGCGGTACCCAGGTTCAGATCGGCCAGCCGGCCTTCGAAAAAGCGCGGTACCACTGAGCGGATCGAATGCGCGTCCCACAAGGCCGCCACGCCATGCTGCGCTTTCAGGCGCGCGAGTTCGTTCGTGAGTTGTGCGTGGTACGGCCGCCAGATCGCCTCGCGCCGCGCGGCGATCTCGGCCTCGGTGGGCAGATCCTGGGGGTCGCGGTACAGGGGCTGGTCGTCAAACAGATCGATCGGGCACAGGCCGGTCACGCGCTGGCCCGGGTAGAGGCTGGCGCCATCGGGCGGGCGATTCAGGTCAATCACATACCGCGAATGCGTGGCCACCAGCACCGAGGCACCGAGTTCGTCGGCGAAGTCGTACAGGCGCTCCAAGTGCCAGTCGGTGTCGGGCACGCGCCGGCCCTCGTCGGTCAGGCGCGCGGCCAGCGCGGGCGGTACATGCGTGCCCCCATGCGGGATCGAGATCAGCAGCGGCCGCTTGCCGGCACGGAAATGGAAGGCGGGTGCGTCGGTCTGAAACAAGGTCATGGCGTGTCGATCAGAAGTTGGCGACGTGCGTGGGCCAGGCCAGACAAGGCCTCGTCGTGCAGGGCGTGGCGTCCTGCGCGCACCTGCGGCCGACCGGCCACCCAGACTTCGCTGATGGCGCTGCGTCGGTGGCTGGCAAAGACATGGGCCGACAGCATGGCCTCGGCGCTGGGCAGGTCTTGCAGCAGCGGGTCGTTCGCGTCCAGCACCACCCAGTCGGCCTGTTGGCCCACCGCGAGGCCCGAGATCGCGCGTGCGCTGGCCTGTGCGCCCCCCGCCACTGCGTCCAGGGTCATGGCGGTGGCCACCGAGGGTTGGTCGGCGCTGGCCAGGAGATTGCGCTGGCGGGTGGTCAGGCGCTGGCCGTATTCGAGCATCAGCAATTCTTCGGCGGCATTCACTGTGGCATGGCTGTCCGAGCCGATGCCCCAGCGACCCCCGGCGGCGCGCCAGGCCTGCATATCAAACAGGCCGTCGCCCAGATTGGCTTCGGTGGTGGGGCACAGGCCCGCGATTGCGCCGGTGCGCGCCGCGCGCGTGTGTTCGTCGGCGTCCATGTGCGTGGCATGGACCAGGCACCAGCGCGCGTCGACCGGCGCGTGATCGAGCAGCCATTGCACCGGGCGCTGACCCGACCAGGCCAGGCAGGCCTGCACCTCGCCGGTTTGCTCGGCGATGTGGATGTGGACGGGCGCGGTGGCGTCGAGTGCATGCAGGCCCGCAACCGCTTCGCGGAGGCTGTCGGGCGGCACGGCGCGCAGCGAGTGCGGGGCCAGGCCCAGGCGTGCACTTTGCGCTGCACACAAGGGCGCGAGTCGCTCCAGCAGCGCCAGCATGTTGTCGGTGCTGCGGATAAAGCGACGCTGGCCTTCGCTGGGCGCCAGACCGCCAAAGCCTGCGGTTTGATAAAGCACCGGCAGCAAGGTCAGACCGATCCCCGCGCGTGCCGCCGCACGCAGCAGGGCCTGTGAGAGCGTGGCGTCGTCGGCGTAGGGCGTGCCATCGGCGTGATGGTGGATGTAATGGAACTCACACACGCTGGTGTAGCCAGCCTCCAGCATTTCCACATAGAGGCCGGTGGCTACCGCCTCCAATTGCTGCGGCGTGATCGCGCTGGCAAATCGATACATCTGCGTGCGCCAGCTCCAGAAGCTGTCCTGCGCCGCGCCGCGGTATTCGGTGAGGCCGGCGAAGGCGCGCTGGAAGGCGTGCGAGTGCAGATTCGGAACGCCTGGCAGCAGCGGGCCCGCAGCGCGTGGCGTGCCGCTCGGGCGGGTCGTGTCGGGTGTGACAGACGTGAGCTGTCCGCGATCGTTCCATTGCAGCAGCACCTCACGTGCCCAGCCCGTGGGCAACAGGGCGTCAGTGGCAAACAGGGTGTGGGGGACGGCGGTCATGTCACATCAGCGGGCGATCCGCCCCTCGCGAACGATCCGGCACGCCGGGCGCTGACCGACCCAGTAGGCCAGTTCGGCCACATCGCCCAGCGGCCACAGCACGAAATTCGCGGGTCGCCCCACGCCGATCTGTCCGTGCGTGTCTTGCAAGCCCAACGCGCGTGCCGCGTGGCGGGTCACGCCTGCCAGCGCCTCGGGCACGGTCAGGCGAAACAGCGTGCAGGCCATGTTCACCATCAGCAGCAGGCTCAGGGCAGGCGAGGTACCGGGGTTGTGGTCAGTGGAGACGGCCATGGGCACGCCCGCTGCGCGCAAGCCTTCGATCGGTGGCAGATGCGTATCGCGCAGCGTGTAGTACGCACCCGGCAGCAGCACGGCGACCGTACCCGCTGCGCGCATGGCCGCAATACCCTGCGCATTCAGATGTTCGATGTGGTCGCACGACAGCGCGCCGTAGCGGGCGGCCAGCGCCGCGCCGCCCATGTCCGAGAGTTGTTCGGCGTGCAGCTTCACCGGCAGGCCTAGACGACGCGCGGCCTGAAACACCTGCTCGGTCTCGGCCAGGGAAAAACCAATGCGCTCGCAAAAGGCATCGACCGCATCGATCAAGCCCTCGGCGGCCAGCGCCGGCATCATCTCCTCGCACACCACGCGGATGTAGTCGCCGCTGCGGCCTGCGTATTCGGGGGGCAGGGCGTGTGCGCCCAGAAAGGTGGTGCGCACGGTCACGCCCAGGGCCTGCCCCAGGCGGCGTGCCACGCGCAGTTGCTTGCGCTCATGG
>CANGSD010000190.1 GCA_947455875.1 Comamonadaceae bacterium | reverse complement strand
TGAGTCGGGAACCACCACCGTTTGCGCAGCGGCCGACCCCACCAGGACACAGGTCAGAAGTGGACCCAGGCGCAGGATCGACAAGCGCGGTGAACCCGGCTTCCGGGCCGATGGGGTCACTGGGCTGGCCGGGCTGCTGTCGAGATACGAGGGAACACGGACTCGGCTTGGCGTCATGGGGCATCTCCGGTACACAGGCACGCTGCGCGCTGGGCCTATCCAGGCCCTGGACGCACAGCAGCCCAACGCTAACAAGTCTACGCCCAGGCGGGATGACCAGCGGGGCCTACACCGTTCTTTACACGCGCGCCCTGTCCCCTCAAGCCGCCTGCGACCCGCGATGAGCCCAGCCGGTGGTGCGCTTTTCCACGAGGGAAAACAACTCGTACATGGCCATGGCCATGGCGCCGATCACCACGAGGCCGGCAAAGGCCAGCGGCAAGCGCTGCTGCGATCCGGCGGTTTGCATGAGGTAGCCGATCCCCGAGTCGCCAGCGGTCATCTCGGCCAAGACCGTGCCCACGAAGGCCAATGTGATGGCCACCTTCAACGAGCCGTAGAAATACGGCATCGAACGCGGCAAGCCCACTTTCACGAGCACATCCCATCGTTTGGCACCCAGCACCCGCAGCACGTCCTCGAGCTCGGGCTCCAAGGTGGCCAAGCCGGTGGCAATGTTCACCGTGATCGGAAAGAAAGAAATCAGGAAGGCGGTCAGGATGCCAGGCCCCAAGCCGATGCCGAACCACACGACCAAGATGGGCACGATCGCCGCCTTGGGCACGGCGTTGAAGGCGACCATCAGCGGGTACAGGGCCGTGTAGGCCAAGCGCGAAGAGCCAATCAGGAAGCCCAGGAGGACACCCACCACGATCGACAAACCAAAACCCAACATGGTGACCCAAAAGGTCTTCCAGGCCGCCTCCAGCAAAGGCCCCTTGAATTCGATGAATTCACCGGCAATCTGCCACGGCCCTGGAAAGATGTAATCGGGAATGGACAGCGCGCTGACAAAGGCCTGCCACACCAACAGGATGGCCGCCAACACGATCAGGGGGGACCAGCGTTCGAGTGTCTTGTGCTTCATAGGGTTCTCACTGCGGCAAACCGCCGCCCTGCCCCACCGGCTGGCGTATGGCGCCGATATGGCCACGCAACTCGTGAACGATATCGGTGAATTCTGGCGTGTAGGTCACTTCCAAGTCGCGTGGCCGTGCAAGCTCAATGTCCTTGCGTACGACGAAGCGGCCAGGACTGCGGCTCATCACATAGACCGTATCGGCTAGGAACACGCTTTCACGCAGGTCGTGCGTCACCAGGATGACGTTGAACTTCTGTGCTGCGTGCAGGTCCCGCAGGGCGCACCACAGCTCTTCGCGCGTGAAGGCGTCCAGGGCTCCGAAAGGCTCATCGAGCAGCAACATTTGGGGCTCGTGAACCAAGGCCCGGCAGATGCTGGCGCGCTGCTGCATACCACCGGACAACTGCCAGGGGTACTTGTCCTCATAGCCTCCCAATCCGACGCTCTTGAGCAGGTTGCGTGCCTTTTCCTCAAATTCCTTGCGCCGTGCCTTGAACTGCGACCGATAAGGCTCCACGATCTCCAGCGGCAACAGCACGTTGTCGATGGTCGTACGCCACGGCAGCAGGCTGGGGGCCTGGAAGGCCATGCCACTGATCTTCAGCGGTCCCGTCACGGCTTGTCCGGCGATGCGGATATGGCCACGGCTGGGCATCTTCAGGCCGGTGGTCAACTTCATGAAGGTGGACTTGCCACAGCCCGATGGGCCCACGATGGCAATGAACTCCCCCTGCTGCACCTGCAGTGAGATGTCTTCAACCGCAAACTGGTTGTTGGCCAACAACTCGTCGTTGTAGGCCAGCCAAACGTTTTGAAAGTCGACGAAGGGTGACGGGGTCGCGGACATCGGTGGCTTACTTCTTGGCTGGCGGCAGGATGTTGAGTTCAGCCTTGGAGGGCAAGAACGCGTCGGTCCACACCGAGTCCGGGTTGATGCGGGTCTTGGTGGCGTAGGCGTCTGAGACCTGTGAGGCCATCAGCGCCAATCGGCCTGGCACCACCACGCCGAAGCCTTCGGCCCGTGCATCCGGGCTGGCCACCACGGCATCAATGGCCATGCGCAGGCGGCGCTTTTCCAGCTCCACGTTGATGATGCCGTCGCGGGCCTTGACAAAGTCGATGGCCGCATCAGGGTTGGCCATCACCTCCTTGGCACCCTTTGTGAACGCCGCCAAGAAGGCCTTCACGGCTGCCGGGTTCTCCTTGATCATCTTGGGGCTGGCGATGATGACGTTTCCATACAGCTTCACGCCGTTCTCGGCAAAGGGCATGACCACGATGTCACTGGCCTTTACGCCGCGGGCCTCGAGGTTGAGCATCGAGGTGAAGGAGAACCCCGTGATGGCGTCCACCTCGCCACGGGCCAGCATGGTCTCGCGCAGCGGCGGGTCCATCGCGGTCCAGTTGACCGCGCCAATGCCATTGGCCTTTTGGAAGATGGGGAAGGCACGGCGGCCTGCGTCAAACACCGGCGCGCCCAGCTTCTTGCCCGCCAGATCAGCCGGTGTCTTGATGCCAGTCTTCTTGAGCGCCATCACCGAGGCCGGCGTGTTGTTGTAGACCACCATGATGGCCACGGGCTTGTTGGGCGCATCTGGGTTGTTGGCGTGGAACTCCATCAGGGCGGCCAGATCGGCAAAACCCATGTCGTAGGTGCCCGAGGCCACGCGTGTGACCGCGCCACCCGAGCCGCTGCCGGCGTCGACCGTGACATCGAGTTTGGCGTCCTTGAAGTAGCCTTTGGCCACCGGGGTCAGAAAGAGCGCCGCAGGGCCCTCGAAGCGCCAGTCGAGCTGAAACTTGATCGGCGTCATTTGCGCGTGCACGCTGCCCAAGGTCAGCAGGCCGGTCAGCGCGAGGGTGGTTTGCAAGAGGGTGCGTTTGTTCATGGCAGTTCCGTCAAAAGTTGAATCAAGAAAGTAGGGTGTCAGCAATAAAAATGCCAGCTCTCTTAGGCAGTTCCCGGGCACAACAGAATGCTCAATCCTTGCTGTTGGCTCTGCTGGATCCTCAAGTATGCACTTTCTTGGGACATTGCCCGACGGTCACCCGCGCCCCAGCATCTCCTGCTGGTGCCCCCAAGCCGCACCGATTGGGTGCTTTTTGTTTGAATCTAAATTGTGGATAAAACTGTATACAAAAAATCCGTGGTCTCTATGAGGGCAAACCCGCAGGTCGCCTATGACCCGTCATTGCGATTGCCGCGGCCTAGCGGCCTCAATGGCAGTAGCGTGGCCATCCTCGCGACAGCGGGATTTTGCAGACCCTTCTTAGGCCAGCAGATCGAGTAGGGTGCGGGCCACCACCTGGGTGGCTCGGCGCAGGTCTTCGAGTTGTACTCGTTCGTCGGCGCGCTTGGCGTGGCTCTCCAGCACCGTGCGCGGGCCGGCGCCGTAGATCACGCCGGGAATACCGCGCTCCACGTACAGACGCACGTCGGTGTAGAGCGGGGTGCCGATGGCCGGGATCGGCTCGCCGAACACGCTTTGTCCATGGCGCTGCAGGGCTTGCACCAGGGGCTGGTTGCCAGCCAGCGGCACCATGGCGCGCGCCAGCAGCATGCGCTTGACCTCGACCCGGATCTGATGGCCGCCCCGCGGGGGCTTGAAGCTGGCGGCCGCCTGTTCGATGGTGCGACGCAGGCTGGCTTCGACTTGCGCCGGGTCTTCTTCGGGGATCATGCGCCGGTCGAGTTTGAGCACCACCTTGCCGGGAATCACGTTGGTGTTGGTGCCGCCCTGGATCAGGCCCACATTCAGGTAGGGGTGGGTGATGCCTTCAACCTTCGAGCGCACCTGAAGGTAGTCTGCGTTGAGCGCGTACAGCGCGTTAAGGATGTGGGTGGCTCCTTGCAGGGCATCGATGCCACTGTCGGGAATGGCCGCGTGCGACATCTCGCCGTGCACCGTCACCTCAAGCTGCAGGCAGCCGTTGTGGGCCACCACCACCTGGTAGCTAAAGCCCGCGGCGATCATCAGGTCGGGCTGGGTCAGGCCTTTGGACAGCAGCCAGCC
>CANGSD010000189.1 GCA_947455875.1 Comamonadaceae bacterium | reverse complement strand
CGCCCAGTGCATCAGCACAAGGATGAAGCGAGCGTCGGAAGCAATCTGCGGATCGCTGCGGTTCTGAGTTTCGGCAATGATTTCCGCCATCAGCTCGGGTTCAGGCCAAGCCAAGAACGTCGAGAAAAGCGCGTTGCCACGCTTGGTCTCAAACGTACCGCTGAACATCTGCAGATTGGGGACCGATTCACTCTTGCGCGGGCGGCTAAATGCATTGAACGCCTCGTTGAAGAACTGCTCACCCCCCACCTTGAACTGCGACAGCAGCAGGCGCTCGACCTCGGCTGCGGGCCGCGACGTAGTGGCCACCATGTGCACATTGCAGATGTTCAAGCCCTGGGCCTGATCGTTGCGGCCGGCGCGCTGTCCACCCGGGGCTGGCATCGAGATACCAGGGAACCCCGGCGCAGCGCCTGCACCACCCGCGCCACCCGGCTGCGGAGGCACCATCTTCTGCATTTGCTGCAGCAATCGATCAAATTGAGCATGCGCCGGCAGGGCGAAAACAACGCTGCAAGCGGCCAAAGAAAGTACCAAAGGCCTAGAAACAAGCGACTGGAAATAAGAGTAGCGAACCTTGGACTTCTTCATCGGTGATATTCCAAAACAAATGCCAATTTGATTTGTATCACACGACTACACTGAAAGGCTAATGACCCGCCGCATCGCCCGTTAAAGCGCTCGACGCACACGCACGTCCATGCCCAGATTCTTCACGTCGTTGGCTGAGGGCCTCACGGCCCTGTTCAAGCACCAGATCCCCGTTTTCTCTGCGCTGGCCATGCGCGGCGTCGACGTCAAAAACCTCGGCACCTCCTGGACCGCCCGCCTCTCGCGCGTCTGGGGCGGCAAGGTCTTGTTGGTGGTGGGTGTCGCGGCCAGCTTCTATGCGGTGTTTCTGTTTGCCACCGACAGCTTCACCCCGGACGCGCCGTCCAACGCGCACGACACCATCCTCAAAAACCGCTGCTCGGGCCCTGCGGCCTCGCGCGATGTGGTGATCGTCGACATCGACGAACGCTCGCTGGCGATGCTGGCCCCCGAGCACGGTCGCTGGCCCTGGCCCCGCAGTGTGCTGGCCGATGGCGCACAGAAGCTCTCCGACCTGGGTGCGCGGGCGGTGCTGCTCAACGTCATCACCTCCGACCCCGACAAGGGCAACCCCGACAGCGACGCCGCACTGGACGTCACCGCGCAAATGAACCGCGCGATGGCCTTCCCCCTGGTTCGCCTGAACCCCGAGAACGACGCGCGCAGCCAGCTCAAGGCGTCCGCCATCCCCGGCGCGCAGGTCCAGCCGGCGAATGCCGATGCGACGGTGGCGGCCATCCTGCCGATGTTCGGCTCCATGCAAGACCGCATGGGCGTGACCAACCAACGCACCGACAGCGATGGCGTAGTGCGCAAGTACCCGCTGCTATGGGTAGAGGACCGCTTCACCCTGCCCTCGGTGGTCGGCCGTACGCTCGAAGTCGGTGGCGTGGATATTCAGGCCTTGCCCGCCCAGATCTCCCTGAACTGGCGTAATAAGAAGGGGCGTTACACGCGTATCTCTTTCGCCGACCTGCTCGCGGCCGATGCCAGCGACGCGCGCTTGCAAGGGATCAAGGGCGCCTTTGTGGTGATGGGTGTGTCGGCACCCGGTATCGGCCCCACCAAGCCCACTTCGGTCACCGCCGTCGAAGACGACAACGAGATCCTGGCCACGGCCATCGACGATGCGGTGAACAAGACCTGGCTGCGCGTGATGCCGGCCTGGATCGCGCTCTTGATCAACCTGTCCGCGATCTGGATCCTGATCGCCATGGCGGTGGGTCGGCTCAAGGCGGGCGCGTTAACCAAGGTCTTCCTGCTGGCGCAATCGGGCCTGGGCACGGTCACCATGGTCTCGGCCAGCTACACCAACTACCTGATCGATCTGTCCGAGAGCATGTCCTTCGCGGGTGCGGTCTTCGTCGTGATCAAGACCATTCAGGGCCTAGACGACAGCTGGTCGCGCGCGCGGCCCGGGTTTCGCCGTGTCGACGCCAAGCGTTCCCATGAGGGCGCGCTGACCGTGATCAGCTTCGTCTCCGACGACGTGGCCGCCGAAGACATGCGCCAACTACAACGCGACATCGAGGGCGTGGTCGGTGTGTCGCGGGTGGTCCGCATCGACGACCTCTTTGGCGGCGAGAGCATGCTCAAGTCGGCTTGCGATTCCGTGCGCTGTCTGCTGGTGTTCGCTGAACCCTCGCAGCAGGCGGCGGTCGACACCTTGCTCGAGGGCAAGCCTTTCAATGGCAAGCTGCTGGTCGATGGCCACGAGCTGCAGGCTCCCTGGAACCCCAACGATCCGGCACTGGCCACCGAGTTGGCCCCGCTGGTGCTGCAAAGCAGCGCGCACCTGCTGCGCACTTCACGCGGCTAGCCGCCTTGACACGGGCGTGCCTCAGCGCCCCTGAAGAAAACGCCAGGCGCCCTCGCCCGCCACGCGCCCCGTGGCCATGCAGGCCGTGAGCAGATAGCCGCCGGTGGGCGCCTCCCAATCGAGCATTTCGCCCGCGCACCACACCCCGGGGCGGGCAGTGAGCATCAGCGAGTCGTCCAGCGCCGACCAACGCACCCCCCCGGCGCTGCTGATCGCCTCGTCGATCGGGCGCGCCGCCGACAGGCGCACCGGCAGAGACTTGATCGCGGGCGCGAGTTGCGCCGCGTCGTGCAACACCTCACGCGTCAGCAGTTCGTGCAGCAAGCCCAGCTTGATGCCATCCAGACCGAGTCGGCTCTTCAGGTGGCTGGAGAGCGAACGCGCGCCGCGCGGATGCGCCACATCCGCCTGCACCCGCGCCAGCGTGCGATCGGGTAGCAAGTCCAGGTGAAACAGCGCCTGCCCGCTGGCCGCGATCTGTTCGCGCAAGTCGGCTGACACCGCATAAATCAAACTGCCCTCGACACCGGTGGCTGTCGCGACGAACTCGCCCTTGCGCACGACGCCATCGAGCGCGATGGCCACGGACTTGAAAGGCTGCCCGGCAAAGCGAGAGGCAAAGTGCGGCGTCCAGCCACCCACCACATCAAAGCCGCAGTTGGACGGCACCAGCGGCGCCACCTCGACGCCCGCCTCACGCAGCACCGGCTGCCAGGTGCCGTCAGACCCCAGTCGCGCCCAGCTCGCGCCGCCGAGGGCCAGTACCACGGCCGGCGCGTCGACGTCGACCTGGCCCTGCGGCCCCTGCATGCGCAGCGCGCCCTGCTCGCTCCACCCCAGCCAGCGATGGCGCATGTGAAACACCACGCCCGCCGCCCGCAGGCGATGCAGCCAGGCGCGCAGCAAGGGGGCAGCCTTCATGTCCACAGGGAACACTCGGCCAGAGCTGCCCACAAAGGTCGGCACGCCCAGGCCCTGAGCCCAGGCGCGCATCGCCTCGGGCGAGAAAGCGCGCACCATGTCCTGCAGTCGTGGCTCGCTCGGGCGCAGACGCGTGACAAAGCGATCGAGCGGCTCGGCGTGCGTGAGGTTCAAGCCCCCACGACCCGCCAACAAAAACTTGCGGCCGGCCGAGGGCATGGCGTCATAGACATGCACCGCGACACCGTGCGAAGACAAGACCTCGGCGGCCATCAGACCGGCCGGGCCTGCGCCCACCACGGCGGCCTGCATCGGGCCCCTGCCCGCGCTCAATCGACCACCACCATTCGACCCTGCCCCGTGAGGAAAGCGAGCTTCACCGACGCGCCCGGGTGGGCAGCTGCGACCGCGCGGCGATAACGTTGCATCTGCGCGAGTAAGTCCGCATCACGCTCAGGTCGCGCGGCCGACTTGTAATCGAGCACCCACCAGACACCGCCCTCGCGCTCACGCACCAGCCGGTCCAGCCGCAGCAGCTGGCCCGCGTGGTGGATCTCCACTTCGTTCTCCGCCCAGTCCACCGAGGCCGGGTCCCAGGCCCAGGCGCCTTCGCCGCGCAGGATGCGATCCGCCATCGCGGCCACATCCTCCAAGGCCTGACCGGAGAGGCGAAACTCGCGCGCCACCCGCTGGCGCAGGGCTGGCGGACACACCGACTCGCCCAGCGGCCAGCATTCCAGCAGGCGATGCAAGGCCTGACCGAATTG
>CANGSD010000188.1 GCA_947455875.1 Comamonadaceae bacterium | reverse complement strand
TCGTGCACCACGCCCTTGTCCGCCGCGCGCATCATCTCCGGCTGCGCGGCGCGCAGCGCGTCCTGCGCCGCCGCCTTGTCACCAGACGCGATCGCCGCCTCCACCTTCTTCACGAAGGTCCGCATGCGTGACCGGCGGGCGGTGTTGCGCGCGTTGCGGGTCGCGGTCTGGCGGATGCGCTTGCGGGCTGAGTCCGTGTTGGCCATGGCGTCGTGTCGAACCGATCGAGAAAGGTGAAACGCCGGACGGGCCGGCTGAGGAGGCAGCGGTGTATCCCCGCCGCCTCCCGCCAGTCAAGCATGCGCTCAGCCGCGCGGCGTGAACACGGGCTTGCGCTTCTCGACGAAGGCGGACATGCCCTCCTGCTGGTCGGGCGTTCCGAACAGCGACAGGAACATCCGGCGTTCGAAGCGCACGCCCTCGCGCAGCGTCGTCTCGAACGCGACGTTCACCGCCTCCTTCGCCATCGCGACCGCAACCGGCGACATCGCCGCCATCCTGCGCGCAGCCCCGAGCGCCTCTTCCATCAGCTTCTCCGGCGCGACGACCCGCGCGACGAGGCCCGAGCGTTCCGCCTCGGCCGCATCCATCATCCGCCCCGTCAGGATCAGGTCCATCGCCTTCGCCTTCCCGACAGCGCGCGTCAGGCGCTGCGTACCGCCAGCGCCGGGGATGATGCCCAGTTTGATTTCGGGTTGACCGAACTTGGCGTTGTCGGCGGCGATGATGAAGTCGCACATCATGGCCAGCTCGCAGCCGCCCCCGAGCGCGAAGCCCGAGACGGCGGCGATCACCGGTTTGCGGATGCTGCGGATGGTTTCCCAGTTGCGGGTGATGTAGTCCTGGCCGTAGGCGTCGGCGAATGTGTAGGTGGCCATGGCGCCAATGTCGGCGCCGGCGGCAAAGGCCTTCTCGCTGCCCGTGACGATCATGCAGCCGATGGCGGGGTCGGCGTCGAAGGCCTTGAGGGCTGCGCCCATTTCGTCCATCAGGTCGCCATTGAGGGCATTGAGTTGCTTGGGACGATTGAGTTGAATGATGCCGACCTTGCCGGCTTCGGTGCGCACGTCGATCAGTTCGTAGGCCATGAGGGTTCCTGCGTGGGGCGTGGGGGTGGGGATGGCAGGCACTATACCCAAGGCCCGAGCGGCCCCGCTGGGCGCAGCGTCAACGTTGTTCGATGGTCTCGACCTTCAGGTCGATCTCGGCTTCGTCGCCCAGGGCCAGGCGTATGCGCACCGGCAGGTACTGCAGGCTCGGCGCGAACCAGATCTCGGCGCTGAGGTTGTCGCGCCGCTGCGGCAGGGGGCGTGGGCGCAGACGCCAGGCGGGCACCTCGCCCAGGCGCGGGATCTTCAGCAGGTCTTGGGCGACGACGTCATAGGTCCAGGTATCAACGCCCCCGGGGCGCGCCAGCGACAGCGTGACCGCCTCGCCCAGGGCCAGCGTCTGCCGGCCGGTAGCGAAGCGATGCCCAAGTTCAACGAACTGGCTGGCGGTGTCTTGGACGTCGGCCGGCCGGGCGATGCTGCGGCCGTCGGCCAGCGTGATGTCGGTATCGCCCAGGCGCATCGCACGCCGGCGCGTGCGTGAGCGCTCCTCGTACACCCGCGGAACCAGGCCGCGCGCGCTGACCTCGCCCTGGCTGGTGAGGGTGCGGTGGGCGAAGGGCGTGATGTCGATATCGACCTGCGCTTGGTACTGCGTACCCTGGCGTTGCCATTGCACGCGGGCGCTGCCATGCAGGGGGCCGCCGCGCCATTGGCCTTCGAGTCGATAGCTCAGGCGGGTGTCGGGGGGCCAGGTGTCGGGGGTGGGTGCGCTGCTCGCAGGGGGCGCACTGGCCGTTAGGGCCGTTGGTGACGCCTCGGCGCTGCGCTCGGCGACGGGCGCAGCGGCAGGGGGCGTCACAGGGCTGCTGGCAGCAGGATCCGTCGCAGGCGGCGCAGGTGTAGCAGCAGATGTTGGGGCGGGTGACGCTGTGGCCGGCGACGATGCAGCAGGCGCCGAGGCAGGCGCAAGAGGCGGCGTGGCCGCTGCGACCGCCAGCGCGCCGTTCGCGGGCGGTGCCGGGCGCGCAGGGGCGGCAGGTGCAACAGGCGGCGGCTGCGTCGGCGTGAGCACGCGCGTGAAGACCGGTGTCGCCACCGCTTGCAGCGCTGGGCCCGCACCCGACAGGCCTTCCAGCCAAGTGAGCAAGGCCCCGTGGCCCACGATCACGACGCCCAGGCAGATGCCCAAGGCTGCGAGCGTGCGGCGGGTCAGTCGATCCCTGCGAGCCATGCGTGCACCCGCACGGATTGCCCAATCGCCAAGCGCCAGGTGCTTGATGCGGCGGGCAAGGTCAGCGCCAGCCGCAGCAGGCGGCGGTCACGCGCCACGATCGCGGTGAGCTTGCGCTGCGGGCCAGCGTACAAGGCCAGGTCCTCGAGCTTGGCGATGCGCCAGCCTTCGCCACCCACCTCGATACCGAGCCACTCGTCCTGGGCGGCAAAGCCCGCCTGTTCGGCGGCGCCACCCCGCAGCACGGTCTTGATTTGAAGCAGGCCCCCGCTGTCACTGGTGCGCAGGCCCAGGGACTGCTGCAAGGCGGCGGTGTCTTCGTGCACCTGCACGCCCGCGCCTTCGAGCAGCGCTTTCAGCGGCAGCTCGCGCGTGCCATGCACCCAGGCGGCGAGTTCGCGCGTGTAGGCGCGACCCCCCAGTTCCTTGAGCGTGGCGGCGAGGTCGGCCTCGGTCATGGGGCCGCCCTTGCACCGCACCCACAGCGCGCGCATCACTGCGTCCAGCGTGGTGCGACCCTCCGCGCGCAGCGTGAGATCGAGGCACAGGGCCACCAGCGCACCCTTGGTGTAGTAGCTGATGGTGGCGTTGGGGGTGTTCTCGTCCTGCCGGTAGTACTTCACCCACGCATCGAAGCTGGCCTGAGCCACCGATTGCACTTCGCGTCCCGGAGCCTGCATCACCTGGTTGATCGTCTTGTTCAACAGACGCAGGTAGGTGGCGTCGTCGATCAGGCCGCAGCGTCGCAGCAGCAGGTCGTCGTAGTAGCTGGTGAAGCCTTCGAAGAACCACAGCAGCTGCGTGTAGTTCTCGTGGTCGTAGTCGTAACGCGCGAATTCGGCGGGCCGCAGGCGCTTGACGTTCCAGGTGTGGAAGTACTCGTGGCTGATCAGGCCCAGCAGGGTGGTGTAGCCCTCGGACTGGCGCGCGTCGCCCAGGCGCGGCAGATCACGCCGGCCGGCGATCAGGGCGGTGCTGTGGCGATGCTCCAGGCCGCCATAGCCATCGTCGACCGCGTGCAGCATGAACACGTAGCGTTGAAACGGCGGGCGCTTGCGCCCGCGCCACATGCGGATCGCCGCTTCGCAGATTTTTTGCGTGTCGGCGATCAGGCGCGCGCCGTCGAAGGAGCGCGTCGCACCCGCCACCACAAAGCGATGGGTCACGCCTGCCGCCTTGAACTCGGCGCTCCAGAAGGGGCCCAGTTCGAAGGGGCTGTCGACCAGCTCGTCGTAATCATCGGCCAGGTAGGTGCCAAAGCCCTGCTTGTTCGTCTTGTGCGCCACGAGGCTGGTGGCGGCCTGCCATGAGGCCTGCGGCGAGACGACTTCGATCGCGTGCGGGCGCCGCTCCTGGCCATGTACGCGCAGGCACAGGCTGGTGCCGTTGAAGAAACCGCGCTGCGCATCGAGCCAGGCGGCACGCACCGAAGCGTCGAAGGCATAGACCTCGTAGGTCAGCCCCAGCGGGCTGCCGGCCACGCACTGCGCTTCCCAGTGGTTCTTGTCGATCTGGCGCAGGGCAATCGGCTTGCCGTTCTGGTGGGCGCTCAGGTGCTGCAGGTGTTTGGAAAATTCGCGCACGAGGTAGCTGCCGGGAATCCAGGCGGGCAGCGAGAGCACCTGGGACGCGTCCGGCAGATCCACCGTGAGCGTGACGCGATACAGGTGCGCGTGCAGGCTCGCGGCCTCGACGCGGTAACGAATAGGGGCGGGGGCGCGAGCGGTCATGCGGCTTTACTTCGCCTCGGCCAGCAGCTTCTCGACCTGGGCGGCGGGGATGGCGCCCGGCACCCGGCTGCCGTCGGCAAAGATCAGGGTCGGGGT
>CANGSD010000187.1 GCA_947455875.1 Comamonadaceae bacterium | reverse complement strand
GTGAGCCAGGACTACGGCAAGCTGCGCCACGTCCTCAAGACGGTCACGCCAGGTCTGGTGTTTGCCGCCGATGCCGCGCGCTATGGGAAGGCGATCCAGGCCGCGGTGGGCAGCGACATGGAAGTGGTGCTGAACGCCGGCAGCCTCGACGGCCGCCAGACCGGCACCTTCGCCGATCTCGCCGCCACGCCCGCCACCGACGCGGTGGACCGCGCCATGCAGGCCACCGGCCCCGACACCATCGTGAAGTTTTTGTTCACGAGCGGCTCGACCAAGATGCCCAAGGGCGTGATCAACACCCAGCGCATGTGGTGCGCCAACCAGGAGCAGATGGCAGCCTCCATGCCGGTGCTGGCCCAGGAGCCGCTGGTGCTGGTCGACTGGCTGCCCTGGAACCACACCTTTGGCGGCAACCACAACTTCGGCATGGTGGTCTACCACGGGGGCACCCTCTACATCGACGACGGCAAGCCCACGCCGGCCCTCATGGGCGAGACCCTGCGCAATCTGCGTGAGATCGCGCCCACCGTGTACTTCAACGTACCCACCGGCTTCGAGGCCATCGCGAATGCGATGAAGACCGACGATGTGCTGCGCAAGAACCTGCTGTCGCGGCTACAGATGTGTTTTTACGCGGGCGCCGCGTTGGCGCAGCCCGTCTGGGACAGCCTCTTTGAATCGCAGGAGCGCGAGATTGGCGAGCGCATCGTCATGGGCACCGGCCTGGGCATGACCGAGTCGGGTCCGTTCGCGATTTACGTCACCAATCCACATGTGCGCTCGGGCGACCTGGGCGTGCCCACGCCGGGCATGGAACTCAAGCTCGTGCCGGTGGATGGCAAGGTGGAAGTGCGCTATCGCGGCCCCAACGTCACGCCGGGTTATTGGCGCGCGCCGGCCGAGACCACGCAGGCCTTTGACGACGAAGGGTTCTTCTGCACCGGCGACGCCGTCAAGTGGATTGATGCGGCCAACATCCACCTGGGCCTGAAATTCGACGGCCGTATCGCCGAGGACTTCAAGCTGGCCACCGGCACCTTTGTGAGCGTGGGTCCGCTGCGCGCTCAGTTGATCGCCGCAGGCGCCCCCTACATCCAGGATGGCGTGATCACCGGATTGAACATGAAGGAAGTCGGCGCCATGGTGTTCCCGACGCCCGCCGTGCGCCAGCTGGCGGGTCTGGATGCATCGGCGCCGCTGTCGCAGGTGCTGGCCAGCGCGCCGGTGCAGGCTCACTTCCAGAAAGTGGTGGATACGCTCGCCCGCACGGCCACTGGCAGTGCCAACCGCATCGCCCGCCTGTGCCTGTTGTCCGAGCCGCCCACCATCGACATCGGCGAGGTCCCCGACAAGGGCTCGATCAACCAGCGCGCGGTGCTGGCCCATCGCGCCGCCATCGTCGAGGCACTGCATGCGGACACCCTGCCCGGGATCATCAAGCCGCACCCCTGATTTGAAAGCACACCCTCCTATGACTTCCCGTGGATTTTTCAGCGCCTTTGACGACATCTGGCTGCTCGATGGCGTGCGCACGCCCATGGTCGATTACTGCGGCGCCCTGGGGCATGTTTCGCCTACCGACATGGGCATCAAAGCGGCCCGCGCCGCGCTCGCGCGTACGGGTGTCGCCGGCGATGACATCGGCTCGGTGGTGGCCGGCAATATGGCGCCCGGCGACTTCGACCAGTTTTGTCTGCCGCGCCATATCGGCCTGTATGCCGGTGTGCCGGTGCAGGTGCCAGCCATCATGGTGCAGCGCATTTGCGGCACCGGCTTCGAGCTGTTTCGCCAAGCCGGCGAGCATGTGCAGGGCGGCGCCTGCGATGCGGCCCTGGTGGTCGGCACCGAGAGCATGACGCGCAACCCCATCGCCAGCTTCGAGCACCGCACCGGCTTCAAGCTGGGCGCGCCGGTGGGCTTCAAGGATTTCATGTGGGAGGCGCTCAAGGACCCCGCGCCCGGCATCAACATGATCCAGACCGCCGAGAACCTGGCGCGCAAGTACGGCATCACCCGTGAGGAGGTCGATCAGTTCGCCTCGGATTCTTTCGCCAAGGCGGTGGCGGCGCAGCAATCGGGCTTTCACGCTGGCGAGATCGTGCCGGTGGTCACCGAGAAATTCGAGCTCGAGGGCTATCACCCGCGTGGCATTCGCCTGTCAGGCAAGGTCACCGAGGTCAACGCCGACACCCATGCCCGCCCCTCGCCGGTGGAGGTGCTGGCCAAGCTCAAGCCCGTCTACGAAGGCGGTGTGCAGACCGGCGGCAACAGCTCCGCGCTGGTGGATGCGGCGGCCGCGGCGGTCGTGGCCTCGGGCGACTACGCCCGCGCCTGGACGCAGCGCCAGGGCCGAAAGCCGCTGGGTCGTGTGGTCGCGGCGGCCGCTGTGGGCGTGCCGCCCGAGATCATGGGTATCGGCCCCGCGCCGGCGATCCGCCTGCTCCTGGAACGCACCGGCCTCACGCTGGACCGCATCGACCGCCTGGAGATCAACGAGGCGCAGGGGGCGCAGACCCTGGCCGTCGCCCGCGAGCTGGGACTGGACCTGGCGCGCCTGAACGTCAATGGCGGCGCGATCGCCCTGGGCCACCCCCTGGCGGCCACCGGCGTGCGCCTGACCATCACCCTGGCACGCGAGATGAAGCGCGCCCAGGTGCGCTATGGCATCTCCTCGGCCTGCGTGGGCGGCGGGCAGGGCATTGCGTTGCTGATCGAAAACCCCGAAGTTGCCTGAGGCCCACCATGTCCAAGACCACGATCTACGAAGTGAAAGTGATTTTCGGCGACTGCGATCCCGCCGGCATCGTCTTCTTCCCCAATTTCTGCAAGTGGATGGACGCGTCCTCCCTGCACTTTTTCATGGAATGCGGCATTCCGCCGTGGCGCGAGCTGGCCAAGACCACCGGCATCATCGGCACGCCGCTGCTGGAGATCCACACCAAGTTCATGCGCACCGCCACCTACGGCGAGACGCTGCAGGTGCACACCTGCGTCGAGGAGTGGCGCGAGAAGGTGTTCATCCAGAAGCATGTGATCCAGCGCGGGGACACCGTCTTGTGCGAGGGCCGCGAGACGCGCGCCTTCGTGATCCATCCGCCTGGCGAGCCCGATCGCATCAAGGCCATTCCCGTTCCGGCGGATATCAAGGCCCGTTGCAGCTAGTCCTGGGCCACGTTCTCTGGCACCGCCATGACCTACCAGCCACCCCTACAAGACAGCCAGTTCATCGCCTTCGAGGTGCTGCAGGCCGACCGCGAACTGGCCAGCCTGCCCGCCTTTGGTGAGGTCGACCGCGCGCTGATGGCGCAGGTGCTCGACGAGTCGGGCCGGTTCGTGGCCGATGTCGTGGCGCCCTTGCAGGCAGTGGGCGATCGCGTGGGCTGCCGCTACGAGCAGGGCCGCGTCATCACACCGCCGGGTTTTCGTGACGCCTACCAAGCCTTCTGGCAGGCAGGCTGGCCGGCACTTTCCAGTGCGCCCGAAGACGGCGGTCAGGGTCTGCCTACCCTGCTCGAGGCCGTCCTTTACGAGATGCTCAGTGCCGCCAATCACGGCTGGACCATGGCGCCCGGTTTGCTGCATGGCGCCTACGAATGCATCAAGCACCACGCCAGCGACGACCTGAAGGCGCGTTACCTGAACAAGGTAGCAACAGGCGAGTGGCTGGCCACCATGTGCCTGACCGAGCCGCATGCCGGCAGCGACCTGGGCCTGGCGCGCACGCGCGCAGTGCCGCAGGCCGATGGCACCTATCGCCTCTCGGGCACCAAGATCTTCATCTCCGGCGGCGAGCACGATCTGTCCGACAACATCGTGCACCTGGTGCTGGCCCGCTTGCCCGATGCACCGCCCGGCCCCAAGGGCCTGTCGCTGTTCCTGGTGCCCAAGTTCATGCCCGATGGCTCGCGCAGCGCCGTGCATTGCGATCGCATCGAAGAAAAAATGGGCCTGCATGGCAGCCCCACGTGCGTGATGCGCTTTGACGAGGCCACTTGCTGGATCGTGGGCGAGCCCGGGCGCGGTCTGGGTGCGATGTTTGTGATGATGAATGCGGCCCGCCTGCATGTGGGCTTGCAAGGCATCGGCCTGCTCGAGGCCGCCTGGCAAAAAGCC
>CANGSD010000186.1 GCA_947455875.1 Comamonadaceae bacterium | reverse complement strand
TCGACCGCAAGGACATTTCTTGCGCTGTCTGCTGCGCGTGGGATCATGAATGCTCACGCCGCCAAGGAGCCTGACCATGCAATGTCCCGTCTGCAAGACTTCGTCCCTGTCGATGACCGAGCGCAGTGGCATCGAGATCGACTACTGCCCCCAGTGCCGCGGTGTTTGGTTAGACCGCGAGGGGTTTTTGGGGGAGCTGTTTGATTTCGATTGAGGGCGTGCGGGGCGCCTGCTTCAGCGCTCGCGCCCCATTCTTCCTTAGCAGTCCTGCGTGAGTTCTAAAGTGGTAAATATGTAAAATCCGGTCTTTTCATCCTTGTAATTCATCCATCGAAACTCCATAATTACAAGGATGTTTAGCCGTCTACTCGAGTCCCAGCTACGTGACGAGCTCGCCTTTTCGCCGGCCGTGGCCTTGCTTGGGCCGCGGCAGGTGGGGAAGACCACGCTGGCGTTGCAGGTGGCGCAGGGTCTGCCCCATGTTTATCTCGATCTCGAGTCGCAGCGTGACCAAAGCAAGTTGGCGCAGGCCGAGCTGTATCTGCAGGGGCACCTGGACAAGCTGGTCATCCTGGACGAAGTGCACCGGGCGCCGGGGCTGTTCCCGATGTTGCGGGGACTGATCGACCAGGCGCGCCGATCGGGGCAGGAGGCGGGGCGGTATTTGCTGCTCGGATCTGCCAGCCTGGACGTGTTGAAGCAGTCGAGCGAGACGCTGGCCGGTCGCATCGCCTACCTGGAGCTGGCGCCTCTGAACGTGTTCGAGACCGGCGCTGCGGCCCAGGACGCCCTGTGGTTGCGAGGCGGATTCCCTTCCAGCGTGCAAGCGTCTTCAGACGACCGCAGCTTGCAGTGGCGCGAAAACTTCATCCGCACTTACCTTGAGCGCGATATCCCCCAGTTCGGACCGCGGATCGCCGCAGAAACCTTGCGGCGCTTTTGGACCATGTTGGCGCACCACCAGGGTGGGCTGCTCAATGTCGCCCAACTGGCGCGCAATTTGGGGGTGGACGTTAAAACCGCGCAGAGCTACATCGGGTTGCTGTGCGACCTGCTGCTGCTGCGACGCCTGCCGCCCTGGCACACCAACGCCGGCAAGCGCTTGGTCAAGGCGCCCAAGGTGTATGTGCGCGATAGCGGCTTGCTGCACGCGTTATTGGGGATCGGATCTGGGGAGCAACTGCTCTCGCACATGGTGGTGGGCGCGAGCTGGGAGGGGCACTGCCTAGAGAACTTGCTGTCTTGTGCACCCCGCGGTGTCACCGCCTACTTTTATCGCACCAGCGCAGGCGCCGAAATTGACCTGCTTCTGGTCTGGCCCGGCGGCGAGCAATGGGCGATTGAATTCAAACGCAGCCTCTCACCGAAGTTGGAAAGAGGTTTTCACAGCGCCTGCGACGATCTGAAGCCCGCTCGTAAATGGGTGGTGTATCCCGGTCAGGAAGCCTACCCCTTGGCCGCTGATATTCAAGCCGTGTCATTGCATTCCCTGTGCGAGATACTGCAACGCCAGGTTTGAAACCTCTCATCAAATGGCCCATTACCGACTCTCTGCCCTCGGCGCTGCCCACGTCGAAATGATCTTTGAGCTCTATCGCTCCAACCCGGATGGCAGCATCAGCACGCTGGACGTGACCGAAGTTTGGCGTCACGGCTACGGCTTCATCGACGAAGACCTCGAGACCAATCTAGGACGTGCCGACGACACCGAGTTCTACGCCCGACCGGATGAAGGCGAAGACGAGGCCTGTGATTTCAGAGATAGCGTCGCCGTCTATTTCGAATTCAGCGAGGACATCGACGCCGCCGAGCAAGAAGACTTCAAGGAAAAATACCACCGAGGCGATGCACAGGGGCGCGGGGGTGTTGGCTACATCCACGAGGGCGAACATGGCTGGGGGATCGAGGACGAGCGGGTTCGGTTTGCGTCGCCGGTGCGCGTGGAGTTCTGTGAGGCCGACGGCACCCCGCTGCGCGAGGTCACGCTGCGCACGCGGCAAGAGTCGAAAACGCTGTGGGAAGACCTGGGTCGGCGCTACGTCGTGCCCAACGACAGTGCGCTCAAGCCGTGGAAGGTCGACAATCCCCATCGGCCAACCAAGACCGAGGCGGAGATCGCGGATCTTGTGAAGCGGCTGGGGCTTTGAAGGGAGTATTGCGTATGTCGCTGCATCAACAGCTGGTTCGCCGCGCGCAGGAAGGTCGCCCGATCCGTGTCGGCCTCATCGGCGCGGGCAAATTCGGTTCCATGTACCTGGCCCAGGTGCCCCGCACGCCCGGCGTGCACCTGGTGGCCATCGCCGACCTCTCGCCCGATGGCGCCCGTGCCAACCTGGCGCGTGTGGGCTGGGATGCACAGCGCACCCAGGCCCGCTCGATCGACGACGCGATTCAGACGGGCGCCACCCATATCGGCGACGACTGGCAGGCGCTGGTCCAGCACCCCGCCATCGACATCGTGGTGGAGTGCACGGGTCACCCGATTGCCGCCGTTGACCATTGCTTGATGGCGTTCGAGCACCGCAAGCATGTGGTGAACGTGACGGTGGAGGCCGATGCCTTCTGTGGCCCGCTGTTGGCGCTCAAGGCAGCGCAGGCGGGCGTGGTGTATTCGCTGGCCTTTGGTGATCAGCCCGCCTTGATCTGTGACCTGGTGGACTGGGCTCGCACCTGCGGCTTTCCGGTGGTGGCCGCGGGGCGTGGGCATAAATGGCTGCCGCATTTTTCTGAGTCCACGCCCGACACGGTGTGGCCCAACTACGGTCTCACGCCGGAACAGGCCGCGCGCGGCGGCCTGAACCCGAAGATGTTCAACAGCTTTCTCGATGGCTCCAAGCCCTCGATCGAAAGCACCGCGGTGGCCAACGCGACGGGCCTGTGCGTGCCCGCGCAGGGTCTGAGCTACCCCTCCGGCAGCATCGCCGACATTCCCTCGCTCACGCGTCCGCGCAGCGAAGGCGGCGTGCTCGATCGCAAGGGCATGGTGGAAGTGATCTCCTCGCTCGACGCCCAAGGCCAGCCGATCGACTACGACATCCGCATGGGCGTGTGGGTGACGGTGGAGGGCGAGACCGAGTACGTGCGCAATTGCTTCGAGGAATACAACGCGCACACCGACCCGAGTGGCCGCTACTTCACCCTGTACAAGCGCTGGCACCTGATTGGCCTGGAGGTGGGTTATTCGGTGGCGTCGCTGGCGCTTCGCCAGGAGCCCACCGGCGTGGCCACCTGCTGGAAGGCCGATGTGGTGGCCACCGCCAAGCGGGATCTCACGCCCGGAGAGATGCTCGATGGCGAGGGCGGCTACACGGTCTGGGGCAAGCTCACGCCGGCTGAAGATTCGCTGCGCGTGGGCGGTCTGCCCCTGGGTCTGGCCCATGACGTCAAGGTGGTGCGGCCCGTGCGCAAGGGTCAGTCCCTCACCTGGGACGATGTGCAGATGGACACCAGCACCCGCGCCTATGCGATTCGCCGCGAGCTGGAAAAGCAGGTGCGGCCAGCCTCGAATGGGTCGGTTGGTTGAGGGGTATCTACACGCCTGTCAATTTGAAAATAAACTAGCGCCTATTCCTCGTTTTCCAGGTTAGGGCGTGCCGATGAAGGCGCTGGTTGCATTTCTATTTTCCGTCTTCGTATTCCCGGCCTGGGCCAGTGCGCCGCAGGCGGGGGGTTCGCTCGCGTCCGTCTATATCTTCATGGACACCAATTACGGTGCCATGGTGAGTCGCTACAACCTGAAGGTGGAAGGGGTGGAGATGCCCCAGATGAACGGCTACAAGTACGTGGCGTTCTCGTTCCCGGCGGGCCAGTACCTGATCGAGTCCGACCGAGACGGCGTGGGGGGCACCTCCCTGCAACTGAAGGTCGGCGCGGGCGAGAAGCACTACATCTTCATTGACCCGGTGGGCTTTCCCCGACCCAAACCGATCCTCACGGTCGTCGATGAGAGAAGGGGGCTGGAGGGCGTGGGCAAGTCGGTCGAATTGTCGATCCCCGACGCCA
Source organism: Comamonadaceae bacterium (assembly GCA_947455875.1). The sequence goes on along the minus strand of CANGSD010000186.1, from coordinate 134 downwards.
GCCTGGCCCTGCTGGCCAACAAGGGCATACGCCTGGCCCGCCAGCCCGCGCCAGCACCCACGGTCCTAGCCCAGGCTCCCGCTGCGGCACCCTCGCCAGAAGCTGCCCAAGCTGCCCAAGCTGCCCAAGCTGCC
>CANGSD010000185.1 GCA_947455875.1 Comamonadaceae bacterium | reverse complement strand
TCTGCACCGCCTCGCGGGCGGCGGCGAGCAGCTCACCGACACGGGCGTCACGCGAGGGATCGGAGGCGGGCGTGCGGCGCTTGTCGATCTCGCCCAGGCGGTGATGCAGGGCGTCGACCAGCAGGCGTCGGCGCTTGGGGTTGTCCAGGAGGTCGTCTTGCAGATAGGGATTGCGCTGGACCACCCAGATGTCACCCAGTACCTCATAGAGCATGCGGGCGGAGCGGCCGGTGTGGCGCTCGGCTCGCAACTGGCTCAGAACCTCCCAGGCGCGCGCGCCCAACAAACGAATCACGATCTCGCGGTCGGAGAACGAGGTGTAGTTGTAGGGGATTTCACGCAGGCGCGGGGTCTGCGAGTCGCCGGGGGCCAGAAGGAGATTGAGGGTGGTCGGTGCGTTCATCGCAGGCAGACTAACCAGCCGAAGGATGCGAGAGCGGCTGATCGAGGATGGTACCAAAGGCGTATCGCCATCGCCTCCGGCGGGGGAATCCCTGCGGGGGTGATATCGCCACGATGTCGTGTCACAAAGATGATTTAAGGTAACGCCCGCAGGCGGAACCGTCCGCACCGCAGCCCATAAAGGAAATAGAAGATGAAAGTATTCAAAACCCTCGCGGCCGCCGCGATCGCTACGGCCTTCGCCTTGCCCGCACACGCGCAGACCGAGATCCAGTGGTGGCATTCCATGGGTGGTGCCTTGGGCGAATGGGTCAACGACCTGGCCAAGGAGTTCAACACCAGCCAGAAAGACTACAAGATCGTCCCGACCTTCAAAGGCAGCTACGACGAGTCCATGACCGCCGCCATCGCCGCCTACCGTGCCGGCAATGCACCCCATGTGCTGCAGGTCTTCGAGGTCGGCACCGCCACCATGATGGCGTCCAAGGGCGCCATCGTGCCGGTGGGCAAGATCATGACCGACGCCGGCTTCAAATTCGATCCAGCCGCCTACGTGCCCGCAGTCGCCGGCTACTACACCGCCCCCAACGGGCAGATGCTCAGTTTCCCGTTCAACAGCTCGACCCCGGTGTTCCACTACAACAAGGACGCCTTCAAGGCCGCCGGCCTGGACCCCGAGAAGCCGCCCACCACCTGGCCTGAAGTGGCTCTGGCCGCCGCCAAGCTCAAGACCTCGGGCCACAAGTGCCCGTTCACCACCAGCTGGATCAGCTGGACCCAGCTGGAAAGCTTCTCCGCCTGGCACAACGTGCTGTTTGCCAGCAAGAACAATGGCTTTGGTGGGCTGGACGCGCGTCTGGCGTTCAACACGCCGCTGCATGTGCGCCACATCGAGAACCTGGCCAACATGGCCAAGTCGGGGCTGTTCGTCTACAAGGGCCGCGGCAATGCGGCTGACGCCACCTTCGTCTCGGGTGAATGCGCGATGGCGACTGGCTCGTCGGCCCTGTATGGCAACGTCACCCGCAACGGCAAGTTCGCCTATGGCATCGGCACCCTGCCCTTCTACCCGGATGTGGCCGGCGCGCCGCAAAACACCGTGATCGGCGGCGCCAGCCTCTGGGTCATGTCGGGCAAGAAGGCCGAGGAATACAAGGGCGTGGCCGCCTTCTTCAACCACCTGTCCAAGACCGACATCGCCGCAGCCAGCCACCAGCGCACCGGCTACCTGCCGGTGACCAAGGCCTCGTTCGAGGCGACTGACAAGTCCGGCTTCTACAAAAAGAACCCGGGCACCGATGTCTCGGTCACGCAGATGATCCGCAAGACCACCGACAAGTCACGCGGTGTGCGTCTGGGCAACTTCGTCCAGATCCGCACCATCATCGACGAGGAGATGGAGCAAGTCTGGCGCGGCGCCAAGCAGCCCAAGGAGGCGCTGGACGCAGCGGTCAAGCGTGGCAACGAGCAATTGGAGCGCTTCGAGAAGGCGAACAAGTCCTAAACGGATTTCGCACGCCACCCTCCCTCGCCGCGCGGGGGAGGGTTTTTATTTGTCCATTTCTTTGGCTTTAAGCTCGGCATATGGAAAAACGCGTCCGCTTCAAATCCACCTGGCTGCCCTGGCTCCTGGTCGCCCCGCAGCTGGTGATCGTCGGTGTGTTCTTCTTCTGGCCGGCGGGCCAGGCCCTGTTCCAGAGTCTGCAATCGCAAGACGCCTTTGGCACCAGCACGGAATTCGTCGGCCTGGAAAATTTCCAGCGCCTGTTCAACGACCCGGCCTACCTCGAGTCCTTCAAGGTCACCGCCCTGTTCTCTCTCTTGGTGGCCGCCTCAGGCCTGGGCATCGCCATGCTGCTGGCGGTGATGGCCAACCGGGTCGTGCGCGGCGCTGGCATCTACAAGACGCTTCTGATCTGGCCCTACGCGGTGGCCCCAGTGATTGCCGGTGTGCTGTGGCTGATGATGTTCGCCTCGCCCTACGGCGTGATCGCGTATGCGCTGCGGGCCATTGGCATCCCCTGGGACCACCTGCTCAATGCCAACCATGCCCTGGCCCTGATCGTCATGGCCGCCGTGTGGAAGCAGATCTCCTACAACTTCCTGTTTTTCCTGGCGGGCCTGCAGTCCATCCCGCAGTCCTTGATCGAGGCCGCCACCATCGACGGTGCCTCGCCCTGGCGGCGCTTTTGGACCATCGTCTTTCCCCTGCTCTCGCCCACCACCTTCTTCCTGCTGGTGATCAACGTGGTCTACGCCTTCTTCGACACCTTCGCGATCGTCGATGCCACCACGCACGGCGGCCCGGGCAAGGAGACCGCCATCCTGGTCTACAAGGTCTACTACGACGGCTTCAAGGCCCTGGACATCAACGGCTCGGCTGCCCAGTCGGTGATCCTCATGGCCATCGTGATTGCCCTGACCATCGTGCAGTTCCGGTTCGTCGAAAAGAAAGTGCAGTACTGACATGGTCGAAAGACGCCCCGTCCTGGATTTCTTTTCCCACCTGATCCTGCTGCTGGGTGTGGCGGTGGTGGTGTTTCCGGTCTTCGTCGCACTCGTGGGCTCGACGCAGACCGCGCAGCAAATTGCCTCGAGCAATCCGCTGTCGCTGGTGCCCGGCTCGCACATGCTGGAGAACTACAAGCTCGCCCTCCTGGGCGGCAAGGTCAGTGGCGGCTCCACCATCGCGCCGGCCCTGCCCATGCTGTGGGTCAGCCTGGTCAGCGCGCTGGTGATTGCGATCGGCAAGATCGTCATCTCGCTGCTGTCGGCCTTTGCCATCGTCTACTTTCGCTTTCCGCTGCGCAATGTGGTGTTCTGGCTGGTCTTCGTCACGCTGATGCTGCCGGTCGAAGTGCGCATCGGCCCCACCTACGAGGTGGTGTCCGATCTGAAGATGCTCAATTCCTATGCCGGCCTGACCGTGCCCCTGATCGCCTCGGCCACCGCCACCTTCCTGTTTCGGCAGTTCTTCCTGACTGTGCCCGACGAACTGGTCGAGGCCGCGCGCATGGACGGCGCCAGCCCCATGCGTTTTTTCTGGGATGTGCTGCTGCCGCTTTCGCGCACCTCCATCGCGGCGCTGTTCGTGATCCAGTTCATCTACGGCTGGAACCAGTACCTGTGGCCCTTGCTGGTCACCACCAGCGAGGACATGTATCCCATCGTCCTGGGCATCAAGCGCGCGATCTTCGGCGAGGTCTACGTCGAGTGGAACGTGGTGATGGCCACGGCCATCCTGGCCATGCTGCCGCCGGCACTGGTCGTGATCCTGATGCAAAAGTGGTTCGTCAAGGGCCTGGTCGATACCGAAAAATAAGAGCAATACACATGGCAGCCATTTCTTTTCGCAAGATCGTCAAGCGCTATGGCAAGGGCGCGCAGGCCGTGCAGGTGATTCACGGCCTCGACGCCGAAATCCGCGACGGCGAATTTGTTGTCATCGTCGGCCCCTCGGGCTGTGGCAAGTCCACGCTGCTGCGCATGGTGGCTGGCTTGGAAGACATCAGCGGGGGCGATATCGCCATCGGCGCGCGCGTGGTCAATGACCTGGAGCCTGCCGAGCGTGACATCGCCATGGTGTTCCAGAACTACGCGCTGTATCCGCATATGAGCGTGTTCGAGAACATGGCCTACGGCCTGAAGATCCGCAAGCTGCCCGCCGACGAGATCCGCGCCCGCGTGGACAAGGCAGCGGCCATCCTGGAGCTCTCCGCCCTGCTCGATCGCAAGCCCCGTCAGCTCTCGGGCGGTCAG
>CANGSD010000184.1 GCA_947455875.1 Comamonadaceae bacterium | reverse complement strand
GGTCATCGATGACAGCAACACCATCCGCCGCAGCGCGGAAATTTTTCTCAAGCAGGGTGGCCATGAGGTCTTGCTGGCCGAAGATGGCTTCGACGCCCTGTCCAAGGTCCACGATTACCAGCCGAACCTGATCTTCTGCGACATCCTGATGCCGCGGCTGGACGGCTATCAGACCTGCGCCATCATCAAGCGCAACGCGCGTTTTTGCAGCGTCCCCATCGTCATGCTGTCCTCCAAAGACGGCGTCTTCGACAAGGCCCGCGGCCGCATGGTCGGCTCGCAGGACTACCTCACCAAGCCCTTCACCAAGGACCAGCTGCTGCAGACCGTGCGGCAGTTCGGTGCCGTCACGCAAGGAAGCGTCTGATATGCCCGTCTCCAAAGTCCTGGTCGTCGATGACTCCAAGGCCGAACTCATGTTCCTGCGCGAACTCCTGCAAAAAAACGGCTACGCGGTGCGCACCGCCGAAAACGCCGACGACGCCCTGCGCCAGCTGGCGCAAGACCGTCCGGATCTGGTGCTGATGGACGTGGTCATGCCCGGCCAAAACGGTTTCCAGCTCACGCGAACGATTACCCGCGACCCGCAGTACACCGGCCTGCCCGTGATCATCTGCAGCAGCAAGACCCAGGAAACCGACCGCGTCTGGGGCATGCGCCAAGGCGCCTGCGACTACCTCACCAAGCCGGTGGATCCGCAGCTGCTGATCGCCAAGATCAAGGCGCTGGGCTGATCGCCGCCGGGCCGCCTGACCCATGGCCGAACGTGAAGCCCTGCGCGACTTCCAGCGCCGCCTGGCTGACCGCCTGAAAGCCGCGCCTACCTTGGGCATGCAGGCCGCCTGGCTGGCGGTCGAGGCGGCGGGCGGGCGCTACCTGATCCCTCTGGCGCAGGCCGGCGAGATCTTTCCGGCCGTCCCGGCCCTGACGGTTCCTCATACCCAGCCCTGGTTCCTCGGCGTGGTCAGTTTGCGCGGGGGCCTGTACGGCGTGGTCGATCTGGCGACCTGGTTGACCGCTACCCCCCACGGCTCGCCGGCCCCTCGACCTGCCAGTCCCGAGGCGCAGCTGGTCACCTTCAATCCGTCATTCGAGGTCCAGTGTGCGCTGCGGGTCGACCGACTCATCGGCCTGCGCGGCCCTGACTATTTCTGCGGCTCCACGCCCCCGCCTGAGGCCGCAAATGACGGCTTCGGCCCTGTCCTGCACGAGGCATCCGGCGTGTCCTGGCAAGCACTTGATCTGCACGCCTGGTCCCGGCAGCCGCGTTTTCTTCGTATCGGCGCCTGAACGTCGCCGGCGCGCACCGCATTTCCCTGTCCCTGGCTCCATTCGAAGGTCTCGCCATGCCCCTGGTCACCGCCCTCCAGACCCTGCTTGCCAAAATCCACAAGCCTCGCCTGCGCCCCCGCCCGATGCCCCTGACGCGCCCGCACACCGAGCCGTCTGCGTCGGCGGTCTCGCTCTCGCGCCTTGCGGTCTGGCTCGGTTCCCAGCCGGTGGAGGTGCACCAGCGCCGGCTGTCGGTGGTGTTGGTCCTGGCCCTGGCGGTGCTGGGTGTGACCGCCGCCGTCTCGCTGCGCCAGGCGGATCACGTCGCCCAGCAGGTGGCGGGCACCGGGCAGGCACTGATGCAGTCGCAGCGTCTGGCCAAGGCGGTCTCGCAGGCGCTGGTGGGACATCCGCAGGCCTTTCTCGATGTCAAGGAGAGTGCCGATGTGCTGGCGCGCAATGTGCGCGGTCTGGTGTCGGGCGACGAGGGCCTGGGCCTGGTACCCGCCGACGCGCAGGGGCAGGCCGAGCTCGTGCGCAGCGTGCCTCTGGTCACGCGCACGGCCGACAACGCGGCGGTCATCCTGCGTCAGGAAAAAATCCTCACCCAGGTCGGCCAGGCGCTGCGTGCGATCAATCGACAGTCCTTGGACTTGCTCGAACTGGCCGAGTCGGTGTCTGCCCTGAAGCTGCAGCAGGGGGCTGCGCCCGCCGAAGTGTCGGCGGCCGGACAGCTGGTCATGCTCACCCAGCGGATCAGTAAATCGGCCAACGAGTTCCTCACGCTGGAGGGCCTCAACCCCGAGGCGGTCTTCATGCTCGGCAAAGACCTGCGCACCTTCCGTCAGATCGGCCAGGGTCTGCTCGAGGGCAGTCCCGAGCTGCGCCTGGCCGCCACCCACGATGCCCAGACCCGCGAGCGCCTGCAGGGGCTGCTGGCGCTCTATGACCAGACGCGCAGCGAGGCCAGCGCCATCCTGGGCAATCTGCAAGGGCTGGTGGCCGCGCGCGAGGCGCAAGCCGCCATCATCACCGACAGCGAGCCGCTGCGCCGCTCCTTGCAAACCCTGCAGGATCACCTGTCCAGTCGCAGCGGGCTGGGCTGGCTGGCGCTGCTTGCGCTGGTCGTGTCGGCGCTGGTGGCCATCGTGTGCGCTGTCGGCCTGGCGTCTGTGCAGCTGATGGACAGCCGACGCCGCCAGGCCCTGTCCGAGCAGCAGCGCCTGGAGGCCGAGCGCCAGCAGCAGGCGGCCAAGCGGATCAACGATGCCAACCAGGCGGCTATCCTGCGTCTGATGAATGAGCTGCAAAGCGTCGCGGAAGGCGATCTCACACAAGAGGCCACCGTGACCGAGGACATCACTGGCGCGATCGCCGACTCGGTCAACTACACCGTCGAGGAACTTCGCCAGCTGGTCGGCCAAGTGCACCAGACGGCGCGGCGCGTGACCCAGACCACCGCCCAGGTCGATGACACCTCCACCCAGCTGCTGGCTACTTCCACCGAGCAGCTGCGCGAAATCCGCGAGACCGGTCAGTCCATGCTGGACATGGCGGGCCGCATCAACCGCGTGGCCGGTCAGGCGCAAGAGTCCGCGCAGGTCGCGCGGCTGTCGCTGCAGGCGGCCGAGTCGGGCCTGGCGGCGGTGCGCAATGCCATGGGCGGCATGAACACCATCCGCGACCACATCCAGGAAACCTCCAAGCGCATCAAGCGCCTGGGCGAGTCGTCTCAAGAGATCGGCGAGATCACCGAGCTCATCTCCGACATCACCGAGCAAACCCATGTGCTGGCCTTGAACGCGGCCATCCAGGCCGCCGCGGCGGGCGAGGCGGGTCGGGGCTTCTCGGTGGTGGCCGAGGAGGTGCAGCGGCTGGCCGAGCGCTCGGCCGATGCCACGCGCCAGATCGCGGCCCTGGTCAAGACCATCCAGACCGACACCCAAGACGCGGTCGGTGCCATGGAGCGCTCCACCGAGGGCGTGGTGGCCGGGGCGCGTCTGTCCGATTCGGCCGGCACGGCGCTCACCCAGATCGACCAGGTCTCGCGCCGCCTGGCCGATTTGATCGAGCAGATCTCGGCTGCCGCCGTGCGCGAGGCCGAGGCCGCCAACGGGGTGGCCGGCAGCATCCAGCACATCTTCACCGTCACCGAGCAAACCGGCGAGGGCACGCGTTCGACCGCTTTGCAGGTGCGCGAGCTGTCCCGAATCGCCGACGAACTTCGTCAGTCGGTGGAACGCTTCAAAATCGCCTGAGTTCGATCCCGCAGATAGCCTGTTTCATGCACGTGAATGTTCCCCATTTCCCGCCAAGCGCTCCGGGCGCAGAGACCGACCTGAGCCCCGGCGACCTGGGCCCGTTGGCCTGGGTCATGGAGGAGCTTCGCAAGTCACTAGAGGCCGCCAGCATCGCCTTGCGCCGTCAATTGCGCGAGGGCTCGGTGCCCGCGCGGGGTCCGGACAGCGGCGTGGATCCGCAGTTCCTGTCCAAGGCCCGCGCGCAGCTGCATCAGGCTGCGGGCGCCCTGGACATGGTCGATCTGGTGGCCCCCGCGCGCGTCGTGCGCGCCATGGAGGCAGCGGTGCTGGCCTTCATCGAGCGGCCGACTTTGTGCGACGAGGCCGGTGTCACGCAGGTCGAGCGCGCGGGCTTCGCGGTGGTTGATTACCTCGATGGCTTGCTGGCGGGCAAGCCGCTGTCGGCCGTGGCCCTGTTTCCGCAGTACAGCGCGGTGAGCACGCTGGCGGGTGCGCCGCGCATCCATCCGGCCGATCTGTGGCAGGTGGACTGGGCCTGGCACCTCGCCGACGCCCCGGGCGTGCTGGCCGTGCAGGACGCATCCTCGAGCTTGCCGACGCTGCGCGTTCGCATGGACCAGGCGGTCTT
>CANGSD010000183.1 GCA_947455875.1 Comamonadaceae bacterium | reverse complement strand
TTCACCAGCAGCACCGGCACGTCGGCGCCGGTGATCACCTTTTGCGCGACGCTGCCCATGAGGGTGCGGCCGATCAGGCCATGGCCGTGCGTACCCATCACGATCATGTGCGCCTTGGCTTTTTTCGATGCGCGCAGGATCTGATCGTGGGCAGTGCCCACCGACCACTCGCAGTGGTAGGTGACGTCATGCTTGTCCAGGAAACGACGGATCGGGGCGAGCACCTTCTCGGCTTCGTCGTTCAGATACGACTTGACCACATCAGCCCCCACGGCAGAACGCACCCGCGGAGGCAGCGCCGGCTGGGCGTGGACCACCAGGATTTCATCATCCGGGCCCGCCAGGTTTTCGTGGGTCATGAGGAAGGCCAGGGCCTTCTTGGTGTAAGGACTGCCGTCTGCCGCGAGGACGATACGCATGGATTCTCCTTGTTGTGAAAGGGGGGTGATTCACCGTAGCACCAGCACAGGGATGGTGCTGTGCGTCAGCACATGTTGCGTCTCACTTCCGAGGAGGACGCGGGTGAGACCGCGCCGGCCGTGCGAGGCCATCACGATCAGGTCACATTTTTTTTTGCGTGCCGCAGCGATCACAGCCTGCGCCACATGGTCGGCATGCGCCAGCATGCCCTCGGCGACGACCTCCTGCTTGGCTGCGGCTGCGACCACGTCGTCGATCACGCGCTGCCCCTTGCGCATCCAGGCGGCTTCAATGCGGGCGATCTCGTCGGGGCTGAGGGTGGCGGCTCCCTCGAAGTAACTCATGGGGTAGTCGGGCACCACGTGCAGGACCACCAGGCTCGCACCGGTGGCGGCAGCCACAGCGATGGCAGATTTTTCGGCCTTGCGTGACAGGCTCGAGTGATCGGTGGCAAGCAGGAGGCGCTGGTACATGCGCGCAAGCCTAGGGCCCGCCGTGCTGTCGCGGCTTGATCCACGTCAATCGATCGGGTCCTGGCAAGGGCTAGTCTTGCCGCGTGACATTCTCTGCCACGCTGTCCTTGCCGCTGGGTCAGGCCGCGCCACCTACCCGCGCGCAGGTCGAGGGCTGGGCCGTACTCGACGCCGATGCCCAGTGGTCGTGCTTTGGCCGCCCTTTGGCGCAGCGCCCCGGCTGCTGGGAGTCTTATCTCTCGATCGAGGGCATGCATTGCGCCGCCTGCACCCTGGCGGTTGAACAGGCCCTGGGCCGCGTGCCGGGGGTCGAATCGGTGCAAGTCAATGGCGCGTCGGCCACGGCGCGCGTGGTCTGGTCGAGCGCCGATTGCAAGCCCTCGCACTGGCTGTCGGCTCTGGGCGCTGCCGGTTATGCGGCAGTCCCTGCAGGTGACTTGCTGGAGGCTGCGCCCCGCGTGCGTGCGCAGCGTCTGTTGCTATGGCAGTGGCTGGTGGCGGGTTTCGGGATGATGCAGGCCATGATGTATTCGGTACCGCTGTATGTGGCGGCGCCGGGTGAGATCACGGCCGATGCCGAACGCCTTCTGCGCTGGGGCGCCTGGATGATGACCCTGGCCGTGGTGCTGTTCTCGTGCCGCCCCTTCTTTGCGGGCGCTTGGCGAGATCTCTCGCAGCGCCGTATCGGCATGGACGTGCCGGTCGCCCTGGGCCTGTTGATCGCCTTTATCGCCAGCACCGCTGCCACCTTCGATCCCGCAGGTCCCTGGGGTCGCGAGGTCTGGTACGACTCGGTCACGATGTTCGTCTTCTTCCTGCTGTCGGGGCGCCTCTTGGAGCAGCGCCTGCGCGATCGCACGGCCGGCGCACTGGAGGCCCTAGTTCGGACCTTGCCTGCGAGCGTCGATCGGCTTGACGCCGCCGGCGACTGGCAGCGCGTGCCGGTACACCGCCTGGCGATGGGCGATTGCATCCGTGTGCGCGCGGGTGAAGCCTTTCCTTGCGACGGCCGCATTGAGTCGGGCGAGAGCCGGGTCGACGAGGCCTTGCTCACAGGCGAGTCCGAGCCCCTGGCGCGGCGTGCCGGGAATGCCGTGATCGCTGGCAGCCACAACCTCACCGCCACGCTCACTGTTCGTGTCGAGCGACTGGGCGCCGACACGCGTTATGCAGCTCTCGTGGCTCTGATGGAGAGCGCCCGTCTGGACAAGCCGCAGGTCGCGCGCCTGGTCGATCGCATCGCCGGTCCTTTTCTGGGGCTGGTGCTGGCCGCTGCCGTGGTGGCAGCGTTCATCGCCTGGCCCGTCGGCCCCGCGCATGCGCTGTCGGTGGCGGTCGCGGTGTTGATCGTCACCTGTCCCTGCGCGCTGTCTCTGGCCACGCCGGCGGCGACGCTGGCTGCCGCCGGCGCATTGGCTCGCCGCGGTGTGTGGGTCAGTCAGTTGCAGGCCCTGGAGACCCTGGCCCGTGTGGACACCGTCGTGTTTGACAAGACCGGCACGCTCACGCACGACGGCCTGGCGTTGGCCGCCCTGCGTTGCCGCGAGGGCGTGACAGCGGACGAGGCGCTCACCGCCGCTGCGGCGATCGCCACGCAGTCCCTGCACCCGGTCTCGCGCTCGTTGGTCGCGGCGGCAGGTTCACTGTGCCTGGGCGTTCAGGCCTGCGAGGTCGCCGAGATTCCCGGCCAAGGCCTGAAGGGCCAGGTGAGCGACGGCCCCTTCGCCGGACGCGCCTTGCGACTCGGGTCGGCTCGCTTTTGCGGCGTGCTCGTCGAGGTGGGCCCAAGCTCGCAGGTGCATCTGGCCGACGAGGCAGGCTGGATCGCCACTTTTGATCTGTGCGAATCGCTACGGCCCGATGCCATCGCCACGCTCACGCAGCTGCGCGCCATGGGCCTGGACGTTCAACTGCTCTCGGGTGATCGGCCCGAGGCTGTGGGCCGGTTGGCTGCGCGCGCAGGCATCAGGTCCTGGGAGGGCGGCTGCTCGCCCCAGGACAAGCGCTCCCGCGTGCGCGCCTTGCAGGCGCAAGGACGGCGCGTCCTGATGGTCGGAGACGGGATGAACGACGGCCCGGTACTGGCTTGCGCCGATGTATCGGTGGCCATGGGCGATGGCGTGCCGCTGGCACGTGCCCGCAGCGATGTCGTCATTCAGGGCAGTCGCTTGGCCGCTGTCGCGACGTTGGTCACCCAGTCGCGGCGCACCCGCCGTTTGGTCTCGCAAAACCTGCTGTGGGCGGCCGTCTACAACGCCGCCTGCGTGCCGCTGGCTGTGGCGGGCCTGATGCCGCCCTGGCTGGCGGGATTGGGTATGGCCACCAGCTCGCTGCTGGGGGTTATGAACGCGTCCCGCCTGGCCACCGTTCCCGATACGGTCTAAACATGGACATTCTCTTTCTGCTCATTCCCTTGTCTGTGGTGCTTGCGCTCGCGATTCTGGCCGGCCTGGCCTGGGCGGTGTGGCGCGGTCAGTTCGATGCGCTCGATGCAGAAGGCGAGCGGATTTTGCACAGCGATTGACCTGAATCAAGGGTTTGCCCTGGGCCTCGCGCGACACTGGCTCGGCAATCAGAGAGAGGTGATTTCCCATGACGATGGATCCTGCCGCGAGCGGCGTCGCATCGGCCCCCGAAGGGACCGCCCGTTACCACGACACGGTGGTGCGCCAGTTCTCCCTCATGGCCGTGGTCTGGGGGGTGGTGGGCATGGGGGTGGGCCTGTTCATCGCCGCGCAGTTGGCGTGGCCTGAACTCAATTTCGGTGTTTCCTGGCTCAGTTATGGGCGGCTGCGGCCGCTGCATACCAACGCGGTGATCTTTGCCTTTGGCGGTTGCACCCTGTTTGCTACCAGTTACTGGGTGGTGCAACGCACCTCGCAGGTACCGCTGTTCGCGCCCCGGCTGGCGGCCTTCACCTTTTGGGGCTGGCAGGCCGTCATCGTGGCGGCGGCCATCAGCCTTCCACTGGGCTACACCTCGGGTAAGGAGTACGCGAAGCTGGAGTGGCCGATCGACATCCTGATCGCCGTGGTCTGGGTGGCCTATGCGGTGGTTTTCTTCGGCACGCTGGGGGTGCGCAAGGTGCGTCACATTTATGTGGCCAACTGGTTCTACGGCGCCTTCATCCTCACGGTGGCCTTGCTGCATATCGTGAACAGCGCCGCGATTCCTGCGGGGTTCATGAAGTCGTATTCGGCCTATGCCGGTGTGCAGGACGCCATGATCCAGTGGTGGTATGGCCATAACGCGGTGGGCTTTTTCCTCAC
>CANGSD010000182.1 GCA_947455875.1 Comamonadaceae bacterium | reverse complement strand
GGCGCGGGCCACCTGCGCGATTTCTTCGTCGTCGGTGGACACGTAGACGCCGTGAATCTGCGGGCAGGCCAGGGCCTGGCGGATGCTGTGCGCGATCAGCGGCAGTCCGGCGAAGGGCAGCACATTCTTGCGAGGCAGCCCCTTGCTGCCCCCGCGTGCGCAGATCGTTGCGATGAGCGTGCCCGATGTGCTCAAGCCTCGTCCTTCCTCGCGATGATCACCCACTCAGCGTGGACCTTGCTGCGGTTTTCCAGGGTGCGCGAGACCTGCTCGATCTGCAGCACCTTCCAGGGTTTGAACAAGGCGTTCAGGTCGGCCTCGGAGGCGAATCGTACGATGCCGGTGCCCGCAAACGGGCCTTCGCTGCAACGCCAGGCGTTGTGGCCATGGGCCTCGCCGGTGCCGTCGCCCCAGGTGCCGGCGGCGGGCGTGCGCACATAGAGCCAGCCGCCGGGGCGGGCCACGCGGTGCATCTGGGCATAGACGCGGCAGGCGCTGTCATGGTCCACGCAGGTGACGGCGTCGTTGTCGATCACCGCATCGAAGCTGTCATCGGCCCAGGGCAGCGGCTCGCACATATCGCCCACGCGCAGGCGGTCAGCGTCGCCACGATTCCAGCCGGGAAGCTCGGTGTCCAGGCGCTGGCGGGCCTGGGCCGCACCGGCCTCGCTGCCTTCCAGGCCGTGCACGCCCAAGCCCTCACGGGCGAAGTACCAGAGGTTGGCGCCGGTACCAAAGCCGACCTCGAGCAGTTTCACGTCGCTGCGAGGCTGGCGGGCGTAAAAGCGCTGGGCGCAAAAGCGAATCAGATCTTCCGGGGGATAGCGGCCCCAGGCACGGGTGCTGAAGATCTCTTCCCAGAGGGCGTCACGGCTCATGAGGCACTTTCAGTCAAGTAGAAGTCGGGCCGGCGGATGCGCGCGGTCAAAACCGAGCCGGGCTGCCGCCGCCCAATAGCGATTGTCGTCGTGGATGGCCTCCCCCACCGAGAAAGGCAGGGTGCGGCGGGAAAAGCCCAGTTTGTAGAACAAGAGGGGATTGTCCGGCGCGGGGTCGGTGCCGCCCGCGAGGTACAGGGCCTGCGCGCCCTGCGCCTGGCCCCAGGCGGCTGCCTGCGCCTGCAGCAGACTGGGGGTGCCCAGGTCCTTGCCGTCGGGGCTGCTGGCGCCCAAGTGGTATTCGAGCAGGCCGGCTTCGAGCAGATACACCCCCGCCGACAGCCATTGGCCCTCGCGCTCGCACACCAGCAGGTGGGCATAGGGCAGGCGCGCCAGCGCCTCGAAATAAGCGTCGGGGAAGAAGTAGAACGCCGTGGCCTGTACGTCCTGCATGGCCTGTCGGTAGAACGGCGCATAGCGGCCCCAGTCGGCCGCCTCGCGGGTCCAACGGGTTTGCACACCGGCCTGCTGCGTCCGGCGGATCTTGCGGCGGGTGAGGCTGTTAAAACCCGCGGTCACATCGGGCACGCTCAGGTCGACCGAGACGGTGGCGCGGTTCTCGCGCACCGTGCCCCCAAAGGCCAGGGGCGACGACGGCAATTGCGGATGGAAGCGACAAAACTCCGCGAGCACACCCTCCTCGCGGCACCAGGCCTGCCAGGCCGCCCAGGCCTGCGCGCGAAGCGCCGGATCGGTGACCGGGGTGATCGGGCCGCCATAGCCATAGGGCGAGGTGGCGCCCCACTGCCCCGTCTGACCGTTCAGAGGACGCAGGTGGACGTTGTGGATCCACTCGAAGCCGGCGTCCTCCAGGCAGGCATGCACGCAGCGCAGTGTGGGATCGCGCTGGGTGTCCGCCGCCGCGAATGCCGGACTCAGTGACGCGATGCGCAGCGCGGGCGGCAGACGCTCGAATCGCGCCTGCGCCTCGGCAGTGGGCAGGGCCACGATGCGTGCCATCAGGCGACTCCTGCGTGGGCCACGCCTCGGGCCACCGCCAGCACACGCGCAGCGGCCTGACCGGGGGCGGCGTCGGCAGCCTGCGCGGTCGCGGCGGCCGGCTGCGCCAGTTGGCGGGCCATCTCGTCGAGGGTCAGCTCGCGCTGCGCGATGCCCATCGCCAAGTAGGGGCTGAGGCCATCGAGGATGGAGCCGCGCACCTGGGTCACCTCACGCCCGGCCAGATTCGCCTCGACGCCCACGGTGGACACCGTCACCACCACCTCGTCGCAGGCATGCAAGTAAGGATGCAGCGGCCCCTGGGCAACGCGGATGCGGGGATGACTCGCAGCCTCGATATCGTCGGCCGGTGCCTCGCTGGGATGGCGACGCACCCACAGGGCCAGCGAAGGATCGCGCTGTACCGCCTCGATCAACTGCGCCTCGATGCGCCGTGGCCAGGCGGGATCGCCTCGCCCGGCGATGCCGGTGACCTCTTCGGGTTCCGGCGAAGACGCATAAAACACCACACGCTGCGCCGACCAGCCTGCCTCGCGCCGGAAGGCCTGGCCTTGCGCGATCACGGCAGGATCGTGGATGCTGTCGAAGGCGGGGTTGCCAGTGACGTGAACATGATCGGCTGGACGGCCTGCCGCCACCAGACTGGCTGCCACCTGCGGATTGAGCACACACAGCGCGTCGGCATAGTCAGGTCGGACCAGCCATTCACGCTCCCACAAACCAAAGAGATCCAGCAGGCACACGCTGGGGACGCCCTGCCGGCGCGCTGCCAGCAAGGCCGCACGCTCGGCGCGCGGCGAATTGGTGGTCAGCACGCACGCGGGCTGCCAACGTGCAATGGCGCGCTCGAGTACACGCACCGGCAAAAAGGCCTGACGACCGTACTGCGCATAGCGCGCCGCGGCCTCAGCCGCGCCCACATCGGCTTCGAGCTCGGCGTACGACAAGCCCAGGTAGGCGACCGACTCCTCGCGCTGCGCCGCTTGCACCGACAGGGTCTGCACCAGACGCTCGCCGTGCTCCAAGGCCCGCGTATCGGAAGGCTCGAGCAGGTCGGCGAAACCGTAGGTGGGCACGCCCGCCTCGCGCACCGGCGCAGCCGCCGTGGTGAGCGCGAGAAACACCACACGCGCCAGCCCCTGTGCCTGCGCCTGCAGGGCCACGGGCAGCAAGGCCTTCACATGGCCGCCGCCATAGGCCACGAAAAGCCACACCGGCGCCGCACGCGTCATGCGCCGACCCCGACGTCGAATCCTTGCTGTGCGATACCCCGCTCCCAGATCGCCAGCGCCGCCAGCGCGCGCAGCTCGCGGGTGTGGTTGGCCGTCCCTTCGCGATGGCGCTCCAACAGGCCCGTGACTGCCTGCGGCTGAAAAAGCTGCGCCAACAAGGCACTGCCTTGCAGGGTCTGCGCCAGCCAGTCGTAGCTTTCCTTGCGGAACCACTCGCCCACCGGCACGGTGAACATCTGCTTTTTGCGATACGCGAGGTCCTGCCCGATCAGGGGGATCACGGCCTGCTTGTACCAATGCTTCTTATCGCCCGCGGGCGAGAGCTTGGTCGCGCCGCGCGAGCGGAAGGCGAACTCCATCATTCGCCAATCCAGGAAGGGCGTGCGCGCCTCAATCGACACCGCCATCCCCATGCGATCGGGCTTGACCAGGTTGTTGCCCGAGAGCAGCAGCTGCATGTCCAGGTACAGGGCCTGGTTGATGCGGCCCATATGCTGGGCC
The DNA here is from genome assembly GCA_947455875.1 of Comamonadaceae bacterium. The sequence goes on along the minus strand of CANGSD010000182.1, from coordinate 559 downwards.
TCGTCGAACCAGGGCTTGGCGGCCACGTCGAAGCTGTCCACCCCTGCGAGCCGCGCGGCGATGGCCGGCTGGTACAGGGCCTGCTTGTCGGCCGGCGAGAACAAGGAAATCGAATCGAAGTAGCGCGTGCGAAACGCGGCATCGCTCAGGGTCGCCGCCTCGGGGCGGGCGAAGAACTGCTCGTACTTTTCATAGCCGGCAAAAAGCTCGTCGCCGCCGTCTCCGGTCAGCACCACCTTGACATGCCGCGCCGCCAGCTCGCTCACACGCAGGGTGGGCATGAAGGACGCATCGCCATGCGGCTGGTCCAGGTGATGCAGCACCTGCGGCCAGCGATCGAGCATATTCAGCTCGGCGATCTCCAGGGTGTGGTCACACCCGAAGCGGCGCGCGGCATCGGCCGCATAAGGCGATTCATCAAAGCGCGGGTCGGCAAAGCCGATGCAAAAGGTCTTGACCGGCTGGTCCACATGTCGCGCCATCAGCGCCACGATGGTGATGGAGTCCACGCCCCCCGAGAGGAAGGCGCCCCAGGGCACGTCGGCGCGCAGGCGGATGC
>CANGSD010000181.1 GCA_947455875.1 Comamonadaceae bacterium | reverse complement strand
CGTCTGCAGCAGCCCCGCGCGATCCAGGGGCGGTCGCCCGCGGTGCGCCGCCAGCAGCGCCGCCGCCTCGCCGGGTAGGTGCACGCGCAGGCGAGCGTCGACCGCGAGCACGCCCTGGGCATCCACCTGCAAGGGATTGATGTCGAGTTCGGCCAGCGCCGGGTGGTCGCACACCAGCTGCGAGACCCGCAGTAGCGTCTGGACCACACCCGCGCGATCCAGGTGCGGTCGCCCGCGGTGAGCAGCCAGCAACGGCTCCAGCCCGGTGCGTGCGAGCAGTTCGTCGGCCAGCTTGGCGTTCAGCGGCGGCAGGCCGATCGCATGCTGCGCACGCAATTCCACCTCGACACCGCCCGAGCCGCACAGAATCACCGGCCCGAACACCGGATCGGCCGCAACGCCCACGATCAACTCGCGCGCACCGGGTCGGTCCACCATGGCCTGCACGGTGTAGCCGTCGATCTGCGCCTGCGGCTGCAGGGCCAGTACCCGTTCGCGCATCGTACGGGCCTGCGCGCGCACCGCCTCGGGTGACGTCAGGCCCAGCACCACGCCGCCCACATCGGTCTTGTGCAGGATCTGCGGCGAGCGAATCTTCAGGGCCACCGGAAAACCAATGTGGGCGGCCAGCGCCGCGGCCTCGTCTTCGCTCTGGGCCGCGCCTGTGCGCACGACGGGGATGTCATAGGCCTGCAGCACCTCGCTGGCCTGCACCGCGTCGAGCCAGGGTCGGCCTTCGCGCTGGGCCTGTGCGAGTAGATGGGCCACACGCGAGCGATCGGCGCGCCCGGCCAGGGGCTGCGCGGGGCACAGCTGCTGCAACAGCGCTTGACTGCGCGCGTGGTGCACCTGCTGCAACCAGGCGTCGGTGGCGCGTTCGGGCGTGGCATAACAAGGCACGTCGCCCGCTGCATAGAGCACACGCGCGGGCTCGACGCGGGCCCCACCGAGCCAGCAGGCCATCACCGGCTTGGTCGATTCGCGCAGCAGCGGCAGGGTGGCCTCAGCGATCTCGGGTGCGGGTACGAGCGCGGTGGGCGCGTGCATGAACAGCACGCCGTCGGCCTCGGGCGCCTGCATCAGCGCGCGCAAGGCGACGACGTAGCGTTCAACCGGTGCGTCGCCAATGATGTCCACGGGGTTGGCGTGCGACCAGGTAGCGGGCAGGCCGGCATCGAGCGCCGCCAGCGTGGCCTCGGACAGGCGCGCCGGCGTGCCCCCCGCGCGCACCAGGGCATCGACCGCCAGCACGCCGGCGCCACCGCCATTGGTGACGATGGCCAGGCGCTCGCCATACAAGGGACGCCGGTGCGCCAGGGTCTGGGCCGCGTCGAACAGATCCTCCAGGGTGTCTACGCGCAGCATGCCGGCGCGGTGCACCGCAGCGTCAAACACCGCGTCGGAGCCGGCCAGCGCGCCGGTGTGCGAAGCGGCGGCCCGCGCGCCTTCGGGCACGCGCCCGGACTTGACCACCAGCACCGGTTTGTTGCGGGCAGCGGCGCGGGCGGCCGACATGAATTTGCGGGCGTGGCGGATGGACTCCACGTACATCAGGATGGACTGGGTGTGCGGGTCGGTGGCCAGGTAATCGAGCATGTCGCCGAAGTCGACATCGGCGCTGTCACCCAGCGACACGAAATGCGAAAAGCCGATACCGCGCGGCGCAGCCCAATCGAGCATGGCGGTGGCCAGCGCGCCCGACTGGCTGACAAAGGCGATCGAACCCGCTCGCGCCTGCGAGGGCGCAAAGCTGGCGTTCAGGCCTACGCCCGGCACCAACAGGCCGATGCAGTTGGGCCCCAGCACCCGCAGCAGATGGGGCCGTGCGGCGTCGAGCATCTGCTGCTCCAGGCTAGGGCCACCTTCGACCGATGCCTGCTTCATGCCCGCACCCAGCACCACGGCGGCCCGTGTGCCGCGCGCGCCGAGTTCGGCGATCAGGCTGGGGACGGTGTCAGCCTGGGTGCAGATGACGGTCAGGTCTGGCACCCCGGGCAGGGACGCGACATCGCGCCAGGCCGGTTGCCCGGCGATGGTGTCGTGGCGGTGGTTGACCGGCCACACGGGGCCGGCGAATCCGCCTTCGATCAGGTTGCGAAACACCACGGCGCCGACGCTGCGGGGACGATCAGAGGCGCCGATGACGGCGACGGCGCGAGGCTGGAACAGGGCCTCAAGGTTGCGAATGCTCAAGGAAGACCTCCGGAGATTGCGACCACTTTAGGGCCGCAGCGTCCGCGAGGGCTTGCGCCGTATCAAGTGCCCCTTGCGAAAAACCCGTCCCACACGAGTTTCAGGCCGGTCAGGAGCATGCCGGCGTAGACAACCCGGTAGAACATCACCGGGTCGATGCGATGGGCGATCCGTACGCCCACCCACACACCCAGAGGTGCAATCGGCAGCAGCACCAATGAGGTGCTCATATTGCGCATATCCAGCAGGCCCAGCCAGGCGTAGGGGGCCCACTTGCTCAGGTTCACCGCGAAGAAGAATACGGCCATCGTGGCGGTGAAGATCAGCGGGGGTAGCTTCTGCGGAATCATGTAGGCGTTGATCGGCGGGCCGCCGGCATGGGCCACGAAGCTGGTGAAGCCCGACGCGGTGGTGAGGATGCCGCCGACCCAGCGCGGTGGCGGCGGGCTGTCGGCACGGGGCGGGAAGACCAGGCGCTGCGCGAGGAACAGGAGCGTCAGCACACCCACGATGCCCGCCAACGCGCGCGGGTCCAGCAGCTTGAACAGGAGGAAGCCGATCAGCGACCCGAGCAGGCCAAAGGGCAGCAAAAAACGCAGCAGCGACCAGTCGAAGCGCCCGCGAAAAGCCCGCAGCCCCATCAGGTCCATGACCAGCAGCAGGGGCATGAGAATGGCCGCGGCCTGTGGCACGGGAACCGCCAGGGCCATCAGGGGCACAGCCAGCGAGCCAAAGCCGGCGCCAAATCCACTCTTGCTGATACCGACAAGCAAGACCGCGAATACCGCCACGGCGTAAAAGAAGGGATCCTCAATCACCCCCGGATTAGACACTGCTGCGTGCTAACCTCCCGCGCCATGTTCAATCCCTCCCAGGAAGATGTGCGCCGGTTCTTTTGCGGCGTCCACACCAAGGCCCGCGCCGGGCAGCCGCTAGACGCCCTGGAGACGCTGGCCAGTCAGTGGCTGGCCGAACATCCCGAGTACGACGCGGACCTGGCGGACGCCGAGGCGGCGGTCCGGGTGTACGACGCGGCGGACGGTCGCACCAATCCCTTTTTGCACCTGTCCATGCACCTGTCGATCAGCGAGCAATGCTCGATCGATCAGCCGCGAGGGATACGACAGGCAGTCGAATTGCTCACGGCGCGGCGCGACTCTTTGCACGAGGCTCACCATGAGGCGATGGAGTGCCTGGGGCAGATGCTCTGGGAAAGCCAACGGGCGGGACGGCCGCCAGACGGTCAAGCCTACGTCGACGGCGTGCAGCGGCGGGCGACTCGGGACTGAGTTCGTTGTTTTTGCGTTTGCGTTTGCGTTCGCGTTGACGGTGCAACGCGGCGGGCGTGCGGCGGGGGCCCGGGGGCTTCACTGCGCAGGCCCTTCGGGCTTCCTTGCGGTGCTCGTGCCAGGCGGGAAGCGCGCAAAACTCGCCCTGCGGGCTCAAACATGCGCGCTTCTTTTTCCGCCTGTTGCTGCGCTCCTCAGCTGCGCACAGGCGCCCCCGAACCCCCGCCGCACACCCACCGCTTACCTCGGGCAAAGGTTTCACACCACTGGACTTGCGTCAGCGGTGATCTCTCTCACTCCGACGTGATGCACGCGTGAAGCCGTTCGAGAACCAGGGAGCACGGGGTGCGTGGGGTGGGTTCGGGGGCGCCTGTGCGGGGCCGAGGAGCGCAGGGCGATGGGGGTGGAAAGCGCGACGTGTTTGAGCCCGCAGGGCGAGTTGTCGCGCGTGCCCCCAGCGACCGAGCACCGCAAGGAAGCCCGAAGGCCCCCCGCACTTGAAGCCCCCGGGCCCGCCCGGCGCGCCCTGTGCGCTGCAGGCCAACGCAAACACAAACGAAAACACAAAAAGAGAAAAACTCAGCCCCGCGCCGCCTGCTTCCAAGCATTCAGCGCCGCAGCCGCATCTCCCCGGTCTTCCGCCAAGGTCGCCAGTGCCCGCCAGGCCTGCCGCTGCAAGCCCGGATCGGCCAGCCCCTGCGCCGCCTGCG
>CANGSD010000180.1 GCA_947455875.1 Comamonadaceae bacterium | reverse complement strand
TCTGGCAAATCCACGCTCGTGAACGACACGCTGTATGCCGCGGTGGCGCGCGAGCTGTATCGCGCGCACGAAGAGCCCGCGGCGCACGACACCATCGAAGGCATCGAGCACTTCGACAAGGTGATCAACGTCGACCAGTCCCCGATCGGTCGCACGCCGCGCAGCAATCCGGCCACCTACACCGGTTTGTTCACGCCGATTCGCGAGCTCATGGCCGACACGAACATCGCCAAGGAGCGGGGCTATGGGCCGGGCCGCTTCTCGTTCAACGTTGCGGGCGGACGCTGCGAGGCCTGCCAGGGCGATGGTGTGGTGAAAGTGGAAATGCACTTTCTGCCTGATGTCTATGTGGCCTGCGATGTGTGTCGCGGCCAGCGATACAACCGCGAGACCTTGGAAGTGACCTGGAAGGGCCGCAACATCGCGCAGATCCTGGCGATGACGGTCGAAGACGCGCACGAATTCCTGCAGCCGGTGCCAGCGATTGCGCGCAAGCTGCAGACGCTGCTGGATGTGGGCCTGTCGTATATCCAGCTGGGGCAGGCCGCCACCACGCTCTCAGGCGGCGAGGCGCAGCGCGTCAAGCTGGCGCTCGAATTGTCCAAGCGCGACACGGGTCGCACCCTGTACATCCTGGACGAACCCACCACCGGCCTGCACTTCGCCGACATCGATTTGCTGCTCAAGGTGTTGCACCAGCTGCGTGATGCCGGCAACACCATCGTCGTGATCGAGCACAACCTCGACGTGATCAAGACTGCCGACTGGCTGATTGATATGGGGCCCGAGGGGGGATCGGGCGGGGGCACGGTGGTGGGCACCGGCACGCCGGAGGACTTGGCGGGCAATCCGCGCAGTCACACGGGACGGTATCTGAGCCGACTGCTAGACGCCTGAAGCGACCCGCGCCTCACGGCAAGAATGCTGGCGACAACACCCTCACCCCGATCGTGAACCAGCGCTCCCCGCCGCCAAAGCGAGTCTGTGCGCCCACGGTGGTGTCAAGCTGCAAGCGGTCGGGTATCAACCAAAAGCGCAAGCCCCCGTGTGCATAGGGCCGGCTGCCGCTCTCGCCATAGACCTCGGTGATCAACTGCACGCGCTCGCGAAGCAGCAGCTCGGACCCCAGCCCCCAGGTGGCGTAAGTGCGGCGCGTTACGCGGTCTTCGCGCAGACCCGCATTCACATGCAGCAGCCACGCATCGTCACGCAGTGAGCGGGTCATGGGCACGTTCAAGTTGTAGCTGGCGACATCGCGGCTCCCCGGCTGGAGGCCGCGTTCGACCGACCGCCACACGCTGACAGCTAATCCCCAGTCGTTGGTGCGCAGGGGCCGCAACACCGTCTTGGCCTGCACCAGCGAATCCGCCAGACGCGCTGTGCCCGCTTGCTGGTGAAGATTGCCGCCGACAGCGATCTCGAAATTCGTGGCCAGATTGCAACTGGGCACCGCCCAGAACTCATTGGGTCCGTGCCGGTCATGGCGCGCCCAGCTTTCCAATTGACAGGACTTCGGATCGGCGATACGCGCATCGTCCGTGACCATGGGACGCGCCGCCCAGACATTCGTGGCGGCGGCAAGCAGTGCCAGAAGGACAGCGGATCGGATCAAGGGCATGAAGGCAGACGGCGGCGTGACGGCCCGCGCAGGCTAGCAGATCGAGATGACAGAACCTGGAGGCTGCCTAGGCAGGGCAACTCAGCCCCGCGCCGCCTGCAACAGATCGCGCGTCTTCATCGCCTCGCGCCGCGCCGCCTGCGCAAAGTCATCGCCCGAGGACGCATACAAAATCGCGCGCGAGGAATTGACCGCGATCGGCGCATCGGGGCGCCAGCCGGCCTTGACCGTGGCCACCGCATCGCCGCCCTGTGCGCCCACGCCAGGAATCAAGAGCGGCACATGGGGCGCCACCTGGCGCACGCGCTCGATCTCGGCGGGATAGGTGGCGCCCACCACCAGGCCCAATTGGCCATTGAGGTTCCAGGGGCCCTGCGCCAGGCGCGCCACATGCTCATAGAGCAGCGGCTCGCCGGGCACCGACGACAAGCGCTGGCTTTGCAAATCATCGCCGCCCGGATTGGAGGTGCGACAAAGCAGAAAGGCGCCCTTGCCCGCATGCTTCAAATAAGGCTGCACCGAATCAAACCCCATGAAGGGCGACAGCGTCACCGCATCGGCCCCATAGCGCTCGAAGGCTTCGCGCGCGTATTGCTCCGCGGTCGACCCGATGTCGCCGCGCTTGGCGTCCAGGATCACCGGCACATGCGGGATGTTGCGACGCAGGTGCTCCATCAATTGTTCAAGCTGGTCTTCGGCGCGGTGCGCAGCGAAGTAGGCAATCTGCGGCTTGAAGGCGATGGCCAGATCGGCGGTGGCATCGGCGATGCGCGCGCAGAAGTCATAGATGCGGCTGGCATCCCCCTGCAGCGAGGCCGGAAAACGCGAAGGCTCCGGGTCCAGGCCCACGCACAGCATGGACGCATTGCGCCGCTGGGCGTTTTGCAGCATCTCAAGAAAGGTCATGCCCGAATTGTAAGGAGGCGCCTCGCCCCCAGCGCTCACGACGCCCGCAGCGCCGCCTCCAGCGCCGGCAAGTCCGCAGGCTTGGCGATGTGCGCGTCAAAACCGGCCTGGCGGGCCCGCTCGCGCGCCTGCGCATCGACATACCCCGACAGGGCGATCAGCCGCACGCCCGCACACTCTGGCAAGGCTCGCAGGCGCGCCGCCACCCCATAACCATCGATCGCACCGGGCAGACCGATGTCCGAGATCACGACATCGGGACGCTCGTCGCGTGCCGCCTGCACACCACGCTCACCGTCAAAGGCGACACGCACCTGGTGTCCGAGCAGAGACAACAGGTCGGCCAGGGATTGCGCGGCATCCACGTTGTCCTCGATCACCAGAATGCGCAAAGCATCCGACGCCTCGTTCGTGGGCGTAGCAGGCGCCCGCCCCTCGGACTGCGACGCGCGCATCGGCAAGGTCAAGGTGAAGGTGGCGCCGTGTCCGAGCCCGTCGCTTCGAACCTCCGCCGTCCCGCCATGCATCTGGGCCAGCCCCCGGGTCAGGGCCAGCCCCAGCCCGAGCCCGCCCTTGCTGCGCGCCAAATCCTGGTGGGCCTGACCGAAGGGGTCAAACAGCTTGGGCAATAGCTCGGGCGCGATGCCGATCCCGGTGTCGATCACCGACACGCGCGCTGTGCGTGCTGCAGCGTCCCCCTCGAGACGCAGGCGAACCTGCCCACCCCGATCGGTAAAGCGCATCGCGTTACTCAAAAGATGGGCCACCATCTGCGCCAGCCGCACCGGATCGCCGTCCACCCAGATCGGCTCAGGACTCACCTCGATGACCAGCGTCAGGCCTGTTGCCTCGACGGTATCGCTGTAATCTGCCGCCGTCTGTCGTGCGATGACTGCGAGGTCGCAGCGCTCCCGATGCAAGGGCATTTTGCTGCGCGCGATGCGCGAGACATCCAGCAGGTCGTCGATCAGCCGCGCCATATGTGCCACTTGCCGTTCGATCACTTCGCATGCCCGTCGCTGCGCGGGCTGCAGGCCGTCGATGCGCAGGACGATCTCCACCGCGGTACGCACCGGCGCCAGCGGATTGCGTAGCTCGTGGGCCAGGATGGCGATGAATTCGTGTTTGTGCGGGTCGGCCTCGCGCACGGCCTCCTGCACCTGCGATGGACGAAGACGCCGGGCCGCCCACTCGACGAGCCGCAGCAGGAAGGTCCGCACAGTCGGCAGACGAGGGGAGGATGAATGCGAGAACATAGGCGGCCCCTAGATTGATCCCCCTGCGCCGCCCTGGTTCCGCGATCGCGGTAAGGGAATGCAAGAGGCACGCGCGCCCCCGCGAGGACGCGTGCGCCAGGTCTGGCAAGATGATCGGGCTTCCCACCCGCGGCCCGACCGTCTCGCCCATGCTGACTTACCTCACCATCCCTGTCACGCCCTTCGCTCAGAACTGCTCCCTGGTCTGGGACGACCAGACGAAGCAAGCCGCCATCATCGATCCGGGCGGCGACCTCGACCGCCTGCTGAAGGAAGTGCAAGGCCGAGGCCTGAAGCTCGAACAGATCTGGCTCACGCACGCCCACATCGACCACGCGGGCGGCACCGGCGAGTTGGCGCGGCGCCTGGGACTTCCCATCATCGGCCCGCACCCGGGCGATCAGTTCTGGATCGACGGC
>CANGSD010000179.1 GCA_947455875.1 Comamonadaceae bacterium | reverse complement strand
CCACAGCGCGACAAGCCCACTCGAAACTGGTGCCCTTGGCGGGAATCGGACCCGCGACCTCTCCCTTACCAAGGGAGTGCTCTACCACTGAGCCACATGGGCAAAATTCATTCACAACTTGCCAGCAGACAGAACCGGCGCCTGGAGCGGGAGACGGGAATCGAACCCGTGTCATTAGCTTGGAAGGCTAAGGTTCTACCATTGAACTACTCCCGCAGCTCAAGATGCCGGCTGTTCGCCCCTCGATGTACACCTGACCCATTGGGCGCCGGTGACCTCTGGTGGACGGGGCTGGATTCGAACCAGCGTAGGCGTAAGCCAACAGATTTACAGTCTGCCCCCTTTAGCCACTCGGGCACCCGTCCAGCAAGCGAACCGTGGATTATGCCACGACTTTTGGCCCGAGCGCTACCACTGAACCGGCTTGCGCCCACGGGACTGCAGCCACGCGTTGGCGGCGCTGAAGTGGCCGCAACCGACAAACGGCTTTGGTGGCCGCGCGGCCGACAGGGGCGACGGGTGATTGGCCGTCAGCAGGAGGTGGGGGGCGGGCAAGTGAGCCAGCAGCGCCTGAGCGTGCGCACCCCAGGCCATGAACACCGTCGGACAGGATCGACCCATTAAAGCCTGGAGAATAGCACTAGTAAGCACTTCCCAACCTCGCCCCGCGTGGCTAGCGGGCTGGGCTTGCTCGACGGTGAGCACGGCATTGAGGAGCAACACGCCCTGCTCGGCCCAAAGACTTAGATTTCCGCCTGGACCCGAGCCGGCCTGCGGCCCCAGATCACGGGCTCGTTCGCGCAAGATGTTGCGCAAGCTCGGCGGCACCGGCATGCCGTCGGCCACCGCAAAAGCCAGCCCCTGAGCCTGACCGGGTCCGTGATACGGATCCTGCCCCAATATGACGACCTTGACCGATTCGAAGGGGGTCAAAGCCAAGGCCCGCAAGGGCTGGGCAGGATAAATCACGGCGCCCGAACCCAAGCGCTCACCGATGAAGTCAGCCAGGCGCAGCCCTGCCTGGCTGACCCAAAAAGCATCGACCAGCACCTGCCAGTCTGAGCAAACCGGCCATTGATCAGGCGCCCAGGCATGCAGCGCTGGCGCAGCGTCGGTCATGCCGATGAGCGCCTGCTGGGCCGGATCAGGGGCAGGCGATCGCCGAACCACGCCGAATCAACTGAACAGTTGCTCAAGCGCCAGACCGGGCTCCTGGGCCCGCATGAAGGCCTCGCCCACCAGGAAGGCCTGTATGCCGGCCTGACGCATGCGCTGCACATCGGCCGCGCTGGTGATGCCCGACTCAGTGACGAGCAAGCGATCCGCCGGCACCCGCGCCTGCAAGCCCAGGGTGGTATCCAAACTGACCTCAAAGGTCTTGAGGTTGCGGTTGTTGATGCCCAGCAAGGGCGACCGCAGCGCCAGCGCACGGTCGAGCTCAGCGCCGTCATGCACCTCGATGAGGACGGCCATGTTCAGCGACAAGGCGATCGCCTCCAGATCGCGCATCTGCGCATCGTCCAGGCAGGCCGCGATCAGCAAAATGCAATCGGCGCCCATGGCCCGCGACTCATAGATCTGATAGGCGTCGACCATAAAGTCCTTGCGCAGCACCGGCAGGTCGCAGGAGGCGCGGGCTTGCTTGAGGTAGTCGGCGCAGCCCTGAAAAAAGGACTGATCGGTCAGCACCGACAGGCAGGCAGCGCCGTGCTCGGCGTAGCTTTGTGCAATGTCGGCCGCAATAAAGTCAGGTCGCAACACCCCTTTGGACGGGCTGGCTTTTTTGACCTCGGCAATGACCGCAGCTTGCCCAGCGGCCACCTTGCTGCGCATCGCGCCCAAAAAGTCGCGGGTGAGCACACGGGCCTCGGCGTCGGCGCGCACCGCCTCCAGTGACTTGCGCTTGCGTGCGGCCTGCACCTCCTGATGCTTGACCTCTACGATTTGTTCAAGAATGTCTGCCATCGTCGATCTCCTTACAGCCCTCAGGCCGATTTCAGTCGCAAGCTGGCGGCCACCAGCTCATCGAGCTTGCGACGGGCGGCGCCCGAGGCGATGGCGGCGCGGGCCAGTTGCAGCCCGGCGCCAATGCTGTCGGCGAGTTTGGCCGCGTACAGCGCCGCGCCGGCATTGAGCGCCACGATGTCGCTGGCCGGCCCGCCCTGTCCGTCAAGCACATCCATGAGCATTTGCCGCGACTGCTCGGGCGTCTCAGCCCTTAGAGCCCGACTGCCGGCCATGGCCAAACCAAAATCTTCGGGGTGGATTTCGTACTCGGTGATTTGCCCGTCATTGAGTTCGCCCACCAGGGTGGCCGCGCCCAGACTGATCTCATCCATGCCGTCCTTGCCGTAAACCACCAGGGCACGCTGAGCGCCCAGACGCTGCAGCGCCCGCACCTGAATGCCCACCAGGTCGGCGTGAAAGACCCCCATCAAGATGTGCGGCGCGCCGGCCGGGTTCGTCAACGGACCCAAGATGTTGAAAAGCGTGCGCACGCCCAGTTCCTTACGCACCGGCGCGACGTTCTTCATGGCCGGATGGTGGTTGGGCGCAAACATGAAGCCCAGGCCCACCTCGTCGATGCAGCGCGAGATGGCCGCCGGCGTCAGGTGGATGTTGACCCCGACGGCCTCGAGCACGTCAGCACTGCCGGACTTGCTGCTGACGCTGCGCCCGCCATGCTTGCTGACCTTGGCGCCCGCCGCGGCCACCACAAACATCGAGCAGGTAGAAATATTGAAGGTGTGTGAGCCATCGCCGCCCGTACCCACGATGTCCACCAGATGCGAGTCGTCGCTCACCTGAACCTTGGTGGCAAATTCACGCATGACCTGGGCGGCCGCGGTGATCTCGCCAATGGTCTCCTTCTTCACCCGCAAGCCGGTGATGAACGCGGCCGTCATGAGCGGCGACATCTCACCGCTCATGATCAAGCGCATGATGTGCAGCATCTCGTCGTGGAAGATCTCCCGATGCTCTATGGTGCGCTGAAGCGCTTCCTGCGCGGTGATCTTGTGACTAGTGAGCATGAGTGACTCCGAAAGAAGAGTGAAAGCGATTGTCAACGATGGCCTCGAACGCACCTGCCATCAGGTCGGCAGCGGAGTCAGTGGCAGACGGATTCATGTCGCGGGGGTCGCAGCAGATGGCGGGCCGGCAAAAAACTGGCGAACCACGGCAATGGCGTGGTCAACCCCCGCCTCATCGACATCGAGGTGGGTGACCAAGCGCAGGCCGATCGAGCCGGTGATCAGCACACCTTGCTGCTGCAAAAAGTCCCTCAGGGCCTGCCCCCGCCCGTTCTGGACGTCGATGAAAACAATGTTCGTCTGCGCCGATCGCACCGACATCCCGGCAATGCCCTGCAGACCCTGGGCCAGTCGCTGGGCCAGGGCGTGATCCTGCGCCAGACGCTCGACGTGATGATCGAGCGCGTGCAAGGCGCAGGCAGCCATCAGGCCAGTTTGACGCAGGCCTCCACCGGCCATCTTGCGGATGCGCCGCGCACGCTCGATCAGTTCTTTAGTGCCACACAGGGCAGAGCCCATGGGCGCACCGAGCCCTTTGCTAAAGCACACCGAGATGCTGTCAAAGTGGTCTGCAATCTGGCGCAGTCTTTCAAAAGTGCTCTGCCCGGGCGAAGCCGAAGCCACCGCTGCATTGAAGACGCGGGCGCCATCGAGGTGCGTGGCCAGCGCCTTGCTGCGCGCCACCTCGCAGGCCTGGCTCAGATAGGCATCGGGCATCACGTGGCCGTTCCAGGTGTTTTCCAGGCACAAGAGGCGGGTGCGGGCGAAATGCGGATCGTCGGGCTTGATGGCCGCCGCAATATCGTCGACTTTCATCATGCCCTGCGCATCCTGCTGCAGCGGCTGGGGTTGCACGCTGCCAAACACGGCCGCTCCGCCGCCTTCGTAGCGGTAGGTGTGGGCCATTTGACCGACGATGTATTCGTCGCCGCGGCCGCAATGGGCCAAGATGCCGCACAAATTGCTCTGGGTGCCCGAGGGCATGAACAGCGCCGCCTCTTTGCCGGTGAGGGCCGCAATCCGCTGCTGCAAGGCATGGACCGTGGGATCGTCGTCAAAGACGTCATCGCCGAGCTTGGCGGCCATCATGGCCTGACGCATGGCCGCGGTCGGTTGGGTGACGGTGTCGCTGCGCAGATCGACGATCTTCATGGTGCCTCCAGAAAGTTTTTG